>CAZFZJ010000006.1:36529-36803 GCA_964523665.1 uncultured Candidatus Saccharibacteria bacterium | reverse complement strand
CCCCGAAGCACAAACACCGGAGGTTTGAATTGTTGCAATTGCATTTGATACACCCTCATAATTTGCAACCCTAAAACTATTATTAGATGTCGAAATTCTGGATTTTGTAAACGGCAAAGTGTCTGTAAACAAGGAGATTGTCCCATTATTAGGAGGCAAAGTTGTAAACGTTCCTGACCTCCAATTCGAATATAAATACCCGTCATAGGTCCTCACTGAAACCTGGCATGATGCTCCATTTACATTTGGAGCTGTAAATGAGTTATCACCATTT
>CAZFZJ010000006.1:33917-36513 GCA_964523665.1 uncultured Candidatus Saccharibacteria bacterium | reverse complement strand
GATCCTGAACCTAAACTACCACATGTCGCTGACCAAAAATAAAATGATAACGGATCATTATTAATATCAGTACATACTGCTTTAATTGATCTAGTCTCTCCACGATTTAGTTGAACTGATCCTGAGAAATTGGAAAAAGAGCCTGTTGAGTTGTTAAAATACTGTAAAGTACAAGTTGGAGCAGTGTTTGGTATACAACTGACTGTATCGGTTTCAGAATTTGTAGCACTACAAAAATTATATGCCTGAACATAGTAGCTCGCACTGCCATTGCAATAATTATCCGTGTACGTTCTATTCGCGGAATTATACAAAAGCGACCCGTTACGATATAACCGATATCCTGTAGCACCTGATGCCGGCAGCCAGGATAAATTATATCCTGTATATGGGACCAAAGTTTCAGAAAGCATTGGAACAGAAACTGATACATTCCCAATCGTTTCTAAAAATGCTGAACCCGGGGCACCTTTGTTTCCAGCATTATCTACTGCTTGCACCAAAATATAATAATTACCAAATCCGCCTGACTGTTGAAAGTTAAAGTTATTAAAGTAGATATATCCTCCAACCGGATTATGAGGAACTGAACCTATATAATAAGATGAGGTACACGAAATGTTATTCCCGGCTCCAACAGAACAAGCTCCTGAAGGATAATAAATGTATATAAGATAATTACTAATACCACTGGTATCTGTCGAAGCCGTCCATCGGATTTGATTTCCTACAGTCATAACACATCTCGGAGAAGCTGTAATATCTACACTTGGAGTAGTCGGTGGAGTAGTATCTTTTAAAAATCCAAAATTGCACCTCCCTGCGGGAACTCCAGAATTAACTTCGCTAGTACAATCATTTGGCCAATATGTAGCCTGATAGGCATAATATGGATCCCCTACGATAGTATCCCTAATTGTTACACCACCAGAAGCTATTGACCTCCATGTATATGGAATACCGCTTCCCATGGGAGCATTAGGATTTTGCCAGCTAATTGCATACGCTGACCCAACATATCCAGCCGGTGCTGGGGAAGTTACATCTACTGTATAGTATTGATATAAATCAAAATTTCCTCTAAAACGGTAATAACCATTTGAATCAGTCGTTGTTGTTCCAATCACAGTACTACCAGTATTGGCATCCCTTGCTTGAATCCGTATTGTAATATTTGGAATTCCTGCTGGCGAAGCAGTACCATCAATCCCTAAAACTCTACCATTAATTTCTTTTCTAGCTCGCCCTAATACCAAAGTCCCACGGCTTTCAGAAGTAAAAGTGACCTGGCCTTCATAACCATCTGAATTAATAGAATAGGCAGGGAATCCACTCGTTTGATCATTAAAACTAACACCTCCATGTCGGGTATGGTAGATAACCTTCATATCATATAAGTAATAGGAAGTAGGTGCTTTAAAATGAGCAACTACAGGAAGGTTTGATGGGGTATGAACATATGCATTATAGGTATATCTTCGCTTGAAGCTTAAATCGGGAATATCTGTCCTTGGATTAACAAAATCAATTATCGCTCTGAAATTACACAAAAAATGGTCGTATCTTCCTGAACCAGACGTAACACATTGTGCATTATCTTCATTGTTGTTGGGTTTCCATTCATCCCCAAACCACCAATAGGTCTCACATCCATCACCACCTCCATTTGCTGCCTGAGTCAAATTATCAGGCCTACACCAAACCTTTGCCCCACCATTTTGGTTAAATTCTAAACAATCAGGAGAATTAATGTATTGCTTTCCATCAGGACTCATATTTACATACGTAGGAACTCCTCTAGCACATGCGTGACCAGACCACAACCCCCACTGAACATCAGTACCTGTAGCCCATGCGTTAGCTCTGGAATTAGTCCTACTATATCCATCAACGATTACAGTCTCTGGGACACCTGAATTAGGCCCCCACCAATAGCTATCGTATGAGCTTATCGTTGATCCGGGGTTAGACTTCTCCCATGAATATAATCTCAACCAAACAGGTCTATCCTCGGCTAATATTGCGTAAGCGTTAGAAGGTGAGAAAAATAAAAAGAATTCAAAAAAAGATAAAAAGATTATCGTTATAATACACCCAATTTGAAAGTGATTTAATTTTGTCATTTTTTTTCTGCTATCATTCCTTTAATATCCAATATACTTTTGACTCTTTAATTTCAGCCGAGAAATTAATATTTTTTGAGTAATTTATAATTCTCTGATCAAACATAACCATTGACGCTGGTTATAGAAAGTTCTCAGGTATATCTGATAGATTCCTTTCGAAAATTACGTTTTTGCCGTATAATCCACCTCTTATAAGTAGTTCGTTATCAAGGTCATCACCCGCCGATTCTATAGTAATTTCCCCAGTTGCAACAATGAAAACGGAATTCAATGAATCAACGCTATCTTCAATAAGAACATCACCATTAACATATACTATTAATATGTTTGAACCAGTATTAATGTTTTTTCGAATGACTAAGGTGTTTGAGCCACCAAGATCGATAAATGTAGTAATTCCGGAATTACTCGGATCAGATGGTTGATTTATATTCACATTGGCATTTATCGTTTCGTCTGAATTAGACATA
>CAZFZJ010000006.1:22101-33775 GCA_964523665.1 uncultured Candidatus Saccharibacteria bacterium | reverse complement strand
TGAGGTGGATTAGAAAAATCAACAACATTCCAATTGTCGATATTTGGAGTATCAGTTAAACCAAAGCTATCGAAAGTTACGGGATCAAAACCAAAAGATGAAACCAATCCTCCCGCGATATATGGAGAATCAGAAATCCCAAGAGCAGTATACATATCATAACCCTTAGGTAATTCATGTCCTAACGGTCTTGGGTCTCCGACAATTACCGCTTGACTTGGCATCCCGTCATTCGATTCATCATTTGAATCAATCTGAATTTTTGAGTTAGAGTGAACTCCACCATTATAAACTTGCCACCATTTGTTTGATTCCTTCAGATAGAAGCGTACAGGTGCTTTAATCGCGCCATTAACATTTGGATAGTTAATTCCATAATTTGAATTATCGATATTAAAATAACTTGAAGGATTTGGATCTGTGGGGCTAAATACATAGGGGTTTGCGCGATTATTATCACTACAAATCGCAAAATCAGAAAGACTGATGGAATCATCTGCACTTTGAAGCTCAAATAAGATATTATAAGTAGCAGCATAATTCAATGTTACTGACTCGAAGTTATAAGTCCCAAAATTTGCTGGTATTGTAGTACTCACCGAGGAGCCCATACCTCCACCTTGTTCTGATAAAGTTGCCTTCATTTCGTATGGAAAAGCCACAGCAATCGCATCATTACTACATGAATCTATATTTGGCACAAAATCAATATCGCTTGGGCCTACTCGTAATCTTGGAGCAACTAAAATATTAACTTTATTCTGATTAACAGGAGATAAATTACCTGGGGCTAATGGATAATTTGTAATCGAACAGTTCGAACTATAAGGAAGCCCCGGATTTCGATCTCTAAATCGATCAATCATTGAAGTCACGTTGTTACTCGGTAATCCAGCCGTTGTATCAGCTTCATAGAAGCACATATTATCGGGAGCAGTATTTACTGTAAAAGAAGCATTTCCAGGAGACGGCCAAAATGTCGCGGCATCAAAAACTGCCCCATTTCGACCAGGAAGAACAAAATAAGTCCCTCCAGCAGGTCTTGTAATATATGTCACACCCGGTCTACCACCACCTGGAATAATATCTGGTTGTATTACATTCGAATTCTTATCAAAAACCATGCCTGATATTGCATCAGTTCTATATGATAATTGAATTGTTACCTCTGTCGGATAAGCTTCAGAAGGATTCATCAATACACCAGTTTCTGAAAAGACTGGATAATTAAATGCCTTTTGAACAGGGAAATTTATATTGTTAAGACTACAATAAGTTTGCCCATCTGAATGCATAAATGTTCTTAATTGAGTAGCAGCATAGGTAGTTGAACCTGACGGATTAGTAATCGTCATTTGATTACAAGAATATTTGGCACCACCTATACCTTGAGGTATTTGTATAGCAATATTTGATGTATTACCATCTCCAAAAACAGTATCTGTCACATATACACTATCGCATAAACCGTGATCATCAGTTGTAATCCCATTTGGATATTGAGCAACACATCCAGTAGCAATACTACCAAATGGCACTGGAGTAGTTGATTCTAAAGCAGGCCAGGGCTCAGAATTTCTTTGCGCAATAAACTTAAATTCAGTGCTGTTATCTTCAAACCTTGCTCTTGAAAACCCAGAATCACTTGGTACATTTACATTGACACGATATCTTGACCCAATCTCGTATGGCAATGAACAATTGTTTGCTCCATTAGGCATATTTCCACTTTCATCTTCCCATTGGGCATAAATAACATATCTGTTTCTTTGCGTAGTATTTACAATCCACCCTGGGGCAGGAGTAGTTACAGTAACTGGGGTTCCAATCGTTTGGGTCGCGAAGTTAGGGACATTTACCGTTGCAGTGTAAACAGAAACTCCAGGAGATGGAATATTGGCCAGAGGGGTTCCATTAGGAACAACATAAAAGGTAACCCTTCTTAACCTACTGTTCGCATCTCTAGCAGTAGACTTTATTACCAAATTATTTGTGTCAGTTGGGCTAGGTACCACAACCCCTGATGTCGTCTGAACAACAATCGGGTTGGTAGCATCACATACAGGAGGAGTCGTATCAATGCTAAAAATATTTGAAATGCAATTGATTCTATTTCCATATGTATCTCCAAGACTTGATTCAATACGATAACTTCCACTAACAATTGAAGCCGCATTAAAGGAGAAATTACCAGACAAAGGCGCCAAACGAGAATCACTAGACATAGTTACAGGACTACGAATTGGCCAATAGGTAGGATTATATGGCTGAATTATATTTACAATAGAATTTGTCGATACATTCACCAATCGAGAAGAGCCAAAAGATCTTAAACTCCAATCATCATTAGCACGTAGATTAAACTGCACCATTCCGTTGTATGGAGAAGGTGTTGTAAAAGTATATGCCCCACAAGTTGGAGCTGCATCAGCAACAGGTATCGCGGCACTTGAATTAACTCCTGTAGGACTATAGTTGACCACAATCGCATAATTACCGCCTGAAATTAATCCAAACGGCAAGTTTTTCAACTTAACTGTAATAGGATATGTGCCATTAGATGTAAAATTCAATGTACTGGTTCCACTAGCATTAAATGTACAATCCGCTATAGAAGGGCTACATATACCAACATTTTGAATTGATAATGTGGCAGCGTTAGGATTTGAAAATGCAGTCACAATAGCATTAACCGTACCTGATAAAGTGTTCTTAGACAAAAGACTTGAAGTAGTAAGTGTCAATTGACCAGGAGTTGATGGCACAACGGAATTCAACGAGATCGAACAAGCTGGGCCAAAAGTATTGCTCCCTGAATCCCTCATCTGAATTGAAAAAACGCAAGTAGATGGTACAGAGGGAGTAGTATAAATCAACGGAATAGAATTACTTCCAGCAACTACCTCGGCAAAATTCAAAATAGAAGTCCCACATGTTTGAGTATAAGTTGATCCGTTAATGGAATTTCCTTCAGGATCTGTGCCTACAGCACGCAAATATACATTTGAGGAAACTGGCCATGTTAAAGAATTGTTGTAAGGTACATATGTTCCTGAAGTATTTTTATACTCAAGTGTACAAGTCGGAGGATTATTTGTAGGTAATGCTCTAAAAGCAAAGTCACATCGTCCTCCCGGAATCGTTCCCTCTCGATTAGCACTCGAGCAATCATTATCCCAGTAAGTTGCTTGTCCTGAATATGAAGTGCTACCAATGGGAGTGTCCCCACTTCCTGTCCACGTCCAAGGGATAGATCCAGATGTCTTAGCTGGATCATCCCACCTTACTGTCGTTGCAGAACCTGTATAACCTGCAGGTGCACTAGAAACAACTCGCACTGAATAAAATTGGTAACTTTGCAAATTTGCCGAATCATTTTTTATAAAATATGCTCCACTACTATCTGTGGTGCCTTCACCGTAATACGTATTTATTGATGAAGCACTATTACCAACATAAGCCTGAACTCTAACACCAGCTAATCCAACAGAATTGCCTGCATCATTTACACCCCAAACATGACCTTTAATTATTTTTCGAACATGAAGTAATAGATATGATCCACCTCCGCGAGGACCTATCGTCACGCGACAGTAAGAACCATCTGCTGGATAAGACGGATTTTCTGATGGAGAATAAATCTTAAATTGAGGAGTGTAGTATCTTATATCACCTGAATCATAGCGAACCATATTTACGGCTTTATAGCAAGCATAGCCCTCGGGAGCATGAATACGAACATCATAATCTCTATTTTCTGGAGTGTTGATTATAGTATAAGTCGGTGTTTTATCATATCTTTGCCACGGATGCATTGCTCTATCTGCCGTTTCTCCTAATATCGACTGGCTATTAATAATGTGGTACAGCTTATTTAGCGGATGTCTACCATCTGCGTCATAGCTACCAAACATTGGATATCGAGTTATTGGCGCAATATTTGCCAACTGCTCACAACCATCATCGTCATTAGGGAAACAACTCTCTGAATATACCGAAGTCTTGTCAAACTGACAGGCACTACAACCCCTGGGATCATAAGTAAATTCACCGTAATAACAAACTGAAGAAGAATAAAGATCTGTTGCGTTGCAACAGTATGGCGCACCAGCCGATCTTATGACATCTTCTTTTACCGCACCTAACCGACCATCCGACGTAACACCTACCGCTTGACCTAAGGCGCAAAAGTGACCAGCCCAGATACCTTCATAATTTAATGACCCGCCAGATGCGTTAATTGAAACATTTCGATCTTTAAAAGACGTATTGTCAAGAGAATTTACAGTAGGCGGGAGTCCCTGCGAGCTACCGAAATATCTAATGCCTCCTCCATAATCTTGGGTAAAAATTCTTGCCCAAATTATATCTTTATCAGGTTGCCCACCAGTAGTAGTATTGTCACCCTCATTACACCTTACCTCACATCCAGGAGTAGGATTAGAAGCTGTAGGTTCAGCGCAAATAGCTCTGCCCTCACAATAATTGCATCTTTGTGCACAAATAGATATGTATGACCCTCCACCGTACCTTGGACACGATAAAGCATCATAGACCTCCCACTTTGGATCAATACCAACATATCTACAGGCAACAGCATTGACAGGGAATGGGTGGACGATAGACCTTAATCCCAAAAAGAATGTGATTAAGAATATAATTATTATCCAAACTCGTACAAAAGAAATTAGTCGCATAACTATGGATTTAAATCATCATAACTTTTAACAACTTTCACAAAAAAAGGCTTCTCATCAATAGAAAAGCTATATTCCCCTAAGAAATCAAATCCGACAGTAAGACCTGTCCCACCCGGCACATTATATTCCATTGAGAGGCCATCAGATGAATTATCAGTTGGAGGTAATTCTTCTCCATCTTCACCAATATTTGAAACTCGTGATTGTGTTTTTAGAATTTTTATATCTTTAGATGATTTATTCATAATGGTGACGTAATCACCCTGAAGAATAAAAACCCCGACAGTAGAAAGTCCACTCGAAGAATACTCAACAATATTATTTTGCGGTTCACGTCCATTTAAAACCTCCTTATCAAATTTTGCTTTTGCTTCCGTGCTTTGAATCCCAAAAGTATCTGGAAGGTCAGGATCTTGGGCTACTAATTCGTCATAAGTTTTTTCTTGTACATCTTTGTAAAATTGATCATTGTATTTATATTCTCCGGTAGTTTCGTCTTTTTGAACGACGTCAGTAGATCCAATGCTTTGAATCTTTTCATTATTCTTCCTAGGAAGTTTAGGTAGCATATCAAGCTGGCCTGTGAATCCAAGATATACAGAATAACCAGCCACAACAGTTACTACAGCACCAATGATTAAGAAGGCTATACGAAATGGACGAGATTGCATAATATTTTAATAACTATAACTATTCATCTAGCATCACAACCGCTTCGTCAAAAGCAGTGGGAAGTTGACTATTAAATCTATACACTTCAACAACTCTTTGCACGGCTCCTGCCTTTCCTGTTGAATCAATTCGAAAACCCGTAGGGTTTGGATAGTTAGGGATAGTGATAGAGACATCAGAATAGAGTGGTCGCAACCTGATGTATTCAGTATTTGCAGGTATCGAGAGATTTATATTGCCAGAAGTCGCATCGGTAAATTCATTTGGTTCCCCATCATTCGTCCTGACTCTATAAAAACTTCTTACTAAAGGCTGAGAAGGATCACTAGTATACACATAAACAGCTAGTGCTACTTTTTGAGAAGAAGAAAGAGGGGTAACGTTTATAGTTAACGAACCCGATGCCGATGAATCATATTTTAATTCTTGAACTGTATTTTCTTGTAATTTAGGGATTTTTAATTCACCACCACCACTTGGGGGGTAATTAGCAACAAGATATGTGTAGCTACAACTACCTAGGTCAACATCAGTATTCGAGACATTAATAGGACCAGATGCACTTAAGTCAACATTTCCTTCGCCTGAAGGATCGGCATTTGTTAAAAGTCCAATTGCTTTTTCGGCACCAGCTTCTGCACATGCTAACGCTTGTTCTGATTGAGTTGAATAAACTGTATTTCTGAGATTAATGTTCGACTGAGTTGAACTTGCTACACCAATACCTAGCACCGTAACCATTGTAACGATGACTAATATTAACGCTGTTTGTCCGGATTTTTTGGGCATATCAATAAGATCCTCTTGCAGTTGCAAAGGATGTAAATTCTTTTTGAATTTTAGATCCTATGGTTCCGCACTGTGAACTCTCTACATCGATTGTAACACTAACTTCGACTGGGATTCCATTACTAATTGATACATTAAATGCAGTAATATTAACTCCGTCATTTTTATCGCTAGTGACTTTATATCGATCAGAATTAATAACCGCAGGATTTGGTGGAGTGGGTGATGTAGGATTCGAATCTGTTTGTAAATAAACAAAACCGTTTGTAGAGCCTGGGCAACCTGAAGTAGTGCCGGGATAATAGCCAATATAATCAATTGAATCTACTCCAGAAGAATTTTCCCCGTAAATTGCGAGGTAACTATATGGAGACCCATTAATATTTAATGAATTTAACTCTACATTCTTAGCTTTTCTGACTCTTTCAGAAATTATTCGAGTCACTAAATCACCATTTCGTTCTACTCTTTGGATTTCAGCTTGCTTTTGAAAAGATCTAACAACGGAGATCAAAACACCTCCTGTTGCAGTTAATGCCAATCCTAATATCCCAATAGTTATTGTTAATTCAATTAGAGTAAATCCTCTTTTTTTATTTTTTAGGAAAAATTTTCTTACCATTTTGCAAGTACAGTATTAAGATTAATAGATTTATATGTATCACCACCCGAGGTATCTCCAGTGGCTTCTAACCATCTGACCGACACGCTAATATTTTTCGAGAATAAATTAGAGGCGTCATCTTCTATGTAAATACGCCTTTCAAAATTATTTGTATTTGAAGCATCAACAGAAATATCGATTGACTCAAACGTATTAGCATCACAAGGGTTCATCGGATCTAAAGCGGTAGCGTTCAATTTATAACATCCTTCCTGAATATAAGCAAAACCGTTTTTATCTCTCGCATACCTAACAGCCTCGATAGCTTCCACCGCCAATTTTGTTGCCTGAGATCTTTTTAAAGAAGAAGCAACAGTCTTCGATGATGCTGCACCCAATACTAAAAGGGCAGATAAAACCATAGCAGCTAAACCTATTGATAAAACAACTTCAATTAGCGTCTGAGATTTAAATTTTTTACGGGGAATTAGGCATCTAGTGTAATTGTAATCACGAGAGGGAATAGGGCAATTTCTCATATAATTAGTCTACATAGTTCAGAACAAAATGTAAATTAAATTTCACACTAAGGATTTGAAACTGTAATTTGCCCTGATCTATACACTTTAATCGTTCTTGTTGCTCCACTATAGCTAACTCTAAGACTTCTTGATTGTTCTGTTGCATCAACCGGATTAAATAGTTCCCCAGTTAACCTATCAAAAAGGAACATATTCCAGGTTCCACTCATTGATGTATAGGTTATACAATCATTTACGCCTGGAATGTCTACAACATTATAACCTGTAGGAAATCTAAAAATATCCGAAAGCAACCTTCTAGCATTACCATCGTTATTAGAATAGCCTAATCGATAACGATTATTGTTGGATCCATCACATCGAAACATAATCAGCCATCGAGTAGAATCTACAGAGCCACTTTGCTCATATGCTCCTGATAGTGCTTTATTTCTTACTAGCTGAATTTCATTTACCAGACTTTGGACATAACGATCAATACTTCTCTCTGAAGAATAATTTACAAAAGACGGGATTGTTGCAGCCGATAAAACCATCAAAATCCCAACTACAATCAAGATTTCAATAAGTGTAAATGATTTATTCTTTTGCATTTCTTAAAACGGATTCGTCACACAAAACCTATTATTAGAAGCATTAAAATTCGAAGCAGGATCACATAAATCTTCAGATGGAATATCGTTAGTTTCATTCGGCATAGCTTCCATTTCAGAACACAAAGTGAAATTTTGTGGATCTATTCGACGATAGCAGTATGCACCTTGAGGACTCGTTGGAAAAACCTTTATATAAACATTTCCGCTCGCAGGGCTTAATAAATTCCCAAGAGCAGTCATATCGGCAGCATCAGGATACTGGTTATTATCAGCATAATATTGTCCAAGTGCTTGAGATATTAGAGTTATATCTTTTTTCCTGTTGGCGTCCCTACCTTTAGCCCGAATACTTTCAGGATTAATTGCTGCTATAACGATTCCTGAAAGAATCGCAACAATAACAACTGTTAATAATAATTCAATAAGGGTAAAGGCAAGATTAAACTTCATATAAGATATATTGAAACACATTGCTAAGAATAGTTCAATTTGAGGTATGTTATTTTAATCTAAGAGACAAATATCTGTAGTTACAGCATATACCTGGCCAGGATCTCGTGATGCGCCATCTACATTCTGAGCAGAAAAATTATTACTTGTAACACATCTATAAACACAATTATCTGTTCCTAGAGGAACCGTACCAGTAATCGCAACATAAGAATTTCCATTCGTTGGAGGGCCATTTACAGATATCACATAGGTAGCACCCTCAGGCTCACTAATATCTATGGTTGTATCTCCTTCAGTACCAACGACAGGAATTTCTGACCTACCAACTGCATCACAGTTAGTAGTACTAGGAGTTGACGACTGACCTCCCATACACGCAGTCATCGCAGCACAGACCTTCGCCATATTCGATCGTAAGACTGCTTCACGAGATTTATTTATTTGTCTTTGAGGATTAAGAACAACAAGAGCAATGCTCCCTAAGATACCGACAATGATTACTACCAATAACAATTCGACAAGAGTAAATGCAGAGGAAGAACGAAGTTTTGGATATTTCATATTAAAAAAGCGAAGGGAGGCAAGCCACCCTTCGCTTGAGCGCTAACAAATTAGTTGATTATACAACCACTAAATACAACTGGAGTCGGGGTTCCCGCGGTAAAATTGTATGAACAAGTGCCTACACAGTTTGAAGGGTTACTTCCATCGGCTGGATATGTACCCGTAACCGTTACAGTCCCACCTGCAGTTGAAACTACATAAGTTGAGGTAGGTGGATTACCATCTTGAGTATTTAATCCCAATTCTCCCTGTACACCCACAGAAGGACCAAGATTACATTGATCGAAATTGGTAGTAGTCGAGGCACATGCCATTAGTGCTGCACAGTATTTATTTACATTCGCTTGAAATACAGCTTCACGTGCTCTTCTTTGCTGTTTGGCTGGGTTTAATACTGCCAAGATTATACCGGCAAGAATTCCGATGATAACAATAACGATAAGCAACTCAATAAGCGTAAACGCTTTGTTTTTACGTATTTGCATTTAACTTAGTTTTGCTGCACTTATCATGCTACTAGGATGAAAAAGGGCAGTAGAAAATATTAAAACTCAATGTACTAACATAAATGTACCATAAATTTTTATACCTGTGTCAAGCGAAGCATACAAATCATAAGCCCAATAAAATAAGGTAATATTCTATTAATGTTGATCCAAAAAAAAGGGAAACAAAAAAACCTAAAATAATAAATGGCCCAAAAGGAACCGCACTCTTAAACTTTTTTAGTCTTGAACTAATTAGAATCACTCCGATTAATGCTCCAGATAAAAACGCAATAAACCACATAACAATCGATAAATAAAACCCCAAAAACAACCCAAGGATACCTGCTAAATAAATATCTCCTTGTCCCATTAACTTTTCTCTTGAAAATAATACTATCCCGCCAAAAAATGCCACCATCAATAATGCTCCCGCAAAATGAGAATATAGATCAGCATAAAAAATAGATAGGCTTGAGACATCACCAAAAAAATAAATTACAAAACCGGCTAAGTATAGTAACCCTACAATTATAAATTGCCAATCAGAGATAAGCATATATTTTAAATCTGACAAAAAGATAAGAAGTAAATTAAAAATTAAAAACACGAACCATACCATTCCAATAACTTGTAGCAAAACCGAATACTCATTATAAAAGAATTTAAGAAAGAAGATTAGTCCAATACCAGCAATACCTAAACCAAACAATATTTCATTAACAAGCAAATCAGTTGGGATATCCTTCTTACAATACCTACACTTACCTCTAAGAGAAAGATAAGAATTAACGGAATTAAATCATTCGCAGACAAAACATGCCTACATTTTTCACAATACGAACGACCTAGAATGAAAGACTCATCTCTATTCATTCTCTCTACGACTACAGATCCAAATGATCCAAGCGCAGAACCAATAACAAATAAAAATATAAATAAGAAAACCTCAATCATTAGTCATATAGTAGCTAAAAAGGTCTCGATACATAAGAGGGGATTAGCATTATATTTCAATATCTTTTCTTTTGTATTCAGTAGAAACTTAGTGCGCTTAGCGTATTTTTTAGATAACGAACTAGAGATATTGGAAGTAAACTCTTTGTGATAAAAATTTAGGATATCATCTATCAATAAAACTACCGTTTCTTTCGAAGCCAAGTCCTTTTTGTTTTCTGTGAGCCAATCAATACGCCCCCCCACATCGGAATTACATACTTTAATATATGATTCAGTTAAGTCTTTTAAATTTTGACCTAAAACATTTCGGTCTTCGACAATTTGCACCTTCGCTCTAGATAAAACCGTCTGAAGTAAATTTGAAGGGTGATCAACTGTCATTATAAATTGGGCATAGTCAGGAGGTTCTTCTAACGTTTTTAACATTGCATTCTGTGCATCTAAAGATAAGTATTGCGATTCGTCGATAAAAACTGCTTTTAATTTTGAATAACTTGGTTTAATCGAGACAAAACTGATCGCATTCTTAATTTCAGAAATACCTATCTTAGATTTAGCTTCATCTTTATCTATTAATAAATAATCAGGTGACTTCTCAAAATCGGGAAAAATATTTTGCAAATATTCAATGGCATTATTTCGATTGAAATTTTTACTTCCACCGGAGAATATAATAGTCTGCATGAATGACTACATGATATACTATATCAGTAAATTATGTCGACAAATTCTGCCCAAAAACTAGAAACTGCCTTATTAGCAAAAGGTCTTATTACACAGGCCCAAGCCGATGAAATTACACGAGCTGAACTTACTACTGGTAAATCAACATTAGAAATTATTAAAGAACATCAATTTGTACCAGAAATAGAACTGGTAAAGGTTAGGGGCGAGATTTCAGGCATCCCTTTTGCTGATCCAAAAGAATACGATATTAAATCGGAAGTAATTGAACTTATCCCCGAAAAAATTGCGAAAAAATATATTCTGATTCCTGTTTCGATGGATAGCTACGCGATGAAAGTCGTCATGAAAGATCCATTCGATCTCGACGTAATTCAATACTTAGAACGAATTACCAAAAAAACAATACAACCTTCGATTAGCACAGAGGACCTTATTAACCAGGCAATCGAAAAAGAATACAGCAAATCATTGGGAGAAGATGTATCTGAAGCTATCGAAAAAGCAGCCGAAACATCTACTCAAAAAATTCAAGAAAACTTATCGAGCATCGAACAAGCCGATCAAATAATAAAGGTATCTCCTGTGGCAAAAATTGTTAGCGTTATTTTAGAATACGCAGTTA
>CAZFZJ010000006.1:3114-22023 GCA_964523665.1 uncultured Candidatus Saccharibacteria bacterium | reverse complement strand
TAGATGGAGTTTTAACAGAAAAATTCCCACTCCCAAAATCCATACACAATTCAATCATCGCTAGAATAAAAATTTTAGCTAACATGCCAATTGATGAAAAAAGAAAGCCATTGGACGGAAAATTCAGAGTAGAGGTAGGGGATAAAAAAACAGATTTAAGAGTTTCGACTTTGCCAACCGTACATGGAGAAAAATGCGTTATTCGTTTACTTAAGGCCGATAATCAAATATTAACTTTGGATCAGTTAGGACTTTGGGGCGAAGGACTCAAACATTACAATGATGCACTGAGCCAAACAACCGGAATATTATTGGTTACAGGACCTACGGGTTCAGGTAAAACTGTTACACTCGCAACCTCACTTGCAAAGCTTAATTCGCCGAAAGTAAATATTGTGACCCTTGAAGATCCTGTTGAAATTAGTATTCCTGGAGTAAATCAGGTACAAGTAAATCCTCAAGCTGGCTTAACCTTCGCTTCAGGTCTTAGATCAATTCTAAGGCAAGACCCTAATATTATAATGGTAGGGGAAATTCGTGATGTTGAGACTGCTCGTTTGGCAATTCAATCGGCGTTAACTGGTCACTTAGTACTTGCCACTTTACATACAAACTCATCTGCAGGTGCTATACCTAGACTCTTAGACATGGGAGTTGAGCCATTTTTACTTTCATCAACAATGAATGTTGCTTTAGCTCAACGTCTGACACGTAAGATTTGCCCGTTTTGTAAAGAAAGATACGAAGCTGACGAAGTGGTGGTCGCAGATATTCAAAAGGTTTTGGGAGAGCGTTTGATGAAGATTGCAACAGGCGAACCACAAATAAAAGTAAAATGGGGAAATGATACAGATGAATCCGAAAAACCTAAAGAAGACGGGAAAATATATTTATACCGAGGTAAAGGATGTAAAGAATGTAATAATGAAGGCTACAAAGGACGGATTGGGATATATGAGATTATGAAAGTTTCACCTGCAATTCGAAAATTGACAGAGTCGGCAGCATCCGCAGATGTTATTGAGAAAACAGCGAGAGAAGAGGGATTGATTTCACTCGTGCAAGACGGATACATCAAAGCACTTTGGGGAATAACAACAATCCAGGAAGTTTTAACTGTAGCAGATGAGAACGATTTATCTTAAATTAGTATTATTAATTAAAAATAACCATGCCAGAAGCAAAATCCTTTAATCACGTAGATGAAATACTTGCGGAAGCAGTAAAATTAGGAGCATCAGATGTTCATTTAACAGTTAACGCACCACCGATAGTTAGAGTAACCGGACAATTAAAACCCATTGCCAACTACTCGCCATTAACAGAGGAAGATTTGAAAGTCGCAGTATCTCAGATGCTCTCGGAATCAAAACTAGAAATTTTATTCAAACAAAGAGAGATTGATTCAGCTTATGAAATAAATTCGAAAGAACGTTTCAGGGTGAATGCATTTTTTGAGAAAGATAAATTAGCCGTTGCAATGAGGCTTATTCCTCCTCATATTCCAACTCTTGATGAATTACATCTTCCTCATATGTTTTATGAATTTTGTAAATTACCACAAGGGTTGGTGTTGCTTGCAGGTCCTTCAGGTGTAGGTAAATCAACAACAATTGCGGCTATGATTAACTGGATTAATGAAAATAGAAATACGCATATCATCACAATAGAAGATCCTATTGAATATTTATTTGAATCAAATAAAAGCCTTATTCAACAAAGAGAATTACATCTAGACACTTTATCTTGGGATAAATCACTTAAATCGGCTCTTCGCGAAGATGCTGATATCTTATTAGTTGGAGAAACTAGAGATTTCGAAACCCTACAACTTACACTAAAAGCAGCCGAAACAGGACATCTTGTTTTCACAACTATTCATGCATTTTCTGCAGCTCAAGCTATAGAACGTATTATTGGAATGTTCCCAGAAAATAAACAGGTACAAGCAAGAATGGAGTTAAGCATGACTCTTGAAGGTATTTTTGTACAGACTCTGGTTAAGGGAGTTGAAGAACACATGAGATATCCCGCTATCGAAATATTGGTCGCCACTGATGCTGTAAAACACACTATCAGAGAGGGAAATACTCATTTTATCGATAACATTATAAGTACAGGTATAGAATCAGGAATGCAATCACTTGAAAGATCTTTAGCTGAATTGGTAAATAATGGCAAGGTAAAACTTGAAGATGCATTAGCGAATAGCAGAAAACCTGATGAAGTAATTCGATTTGTTAAAAGCAAAAAATAAATGAAATTTAAGTACTCCGCAAAAACTCAAAACGGGATGGTCTCAAAAAAAGGAATGATAGACGCCCCTGATATTAGGACTGCAGTTTCAATATTAAAAGAGCGAGGGTTAATTGTTTATTCACTACTCCCAGCAAATAAAGATTACAACATTATGAATTCAATACAGGAATTCATGGGTGTCTCTTTAAATGACAAAGTTAAATTTACCGAACATCTTGCTAGTATGATTGTTGCAGGGCTTCCTTTGACAAAGGCTCTCGAGTTACTGGTTTTTCAAACCAATAAAAAGAAGCTCAATGATATTTTGCAAGATATATTAAATGAAGTCGAAGCAGGATCTCAATTATCCCGAGGTATGGAAAAACATCCCGAAGCTTTTGATGAGGCGTATATCAGTTTGGTAAAAGCAGGTGAAGCATCGGGTCAATTAGGTCAAGTTCTTGAAAGATTAGCGATTACTTTAGAAAAAGAAAGACAGTTTAGAACTAAAATTGTTGGAGCAATGATTTATCCAGCAATAGTTACAATCGCAATGGTTGGAGTTTTTGTAATTATTTTGGTTTTCGTAATTCCACAAATGGTTACTGTATATGAATCATTTGATGTTGAATTGCCATTTTCAACAAGAGCTCTAATTGCGATGTCTAACGGAATTCGCACTTATTGGTGGTTGGTCATAGCCTCTTTGGTAGGATTATTCTTTGGGCTTAAATTCATTAGAAGCACAAAAGACGGCAAATACATGTTAGCAAAGTTCTATATGATGATACCACTTATAGGATCACTTATTAGACAAACAAATATAGTTCAATTTACAAGATCTTTAGGCTTACTAGTTCAATCAGGAGTCCCAATTGTTGACAGTTTAACTATTGTTAGAGATTCGGTAGGAAGCATTTTGTTTAAAGACTCAGTTTCTACCTTTATAGAGGATGTTAAACACGGATATCCTCTGTCACAATCAATCACACAGGATAAAAATTTTCCACCCCTAGTTAGTTCAATGGTAGTTATTGGAGAAGAAACCGGAACCATTTATGAAAGGTTAAACTCAATATCAGAATATTATGAGGGAGAGGTAGATAAAGTAGTTAAGAACCTCTCGACAGCGATTGAACCTTTGATTATGATAGTACTCGGAATAATGGTGGGGCTTTTGATTGTTTCCGTCATTCTACCAATTTATCAACTTACTACAAGTTTTTAAAAAACTCACTTCATAGTTTATACTATAGAAATGGATAAAGACGCTAATACTAAAAAGGACTACAACGCAGAAAGTATTCAAGTACTTGAAGGTTTGGAACCTGTAAGAGTTCGCCCCGGAATGTATATAGGATCAACAGATCTAACAGGACTTCACCACATGGTAAAAGAAATCATCGATAACTCAGTCGATGAGGCATTAGCAGGTGAAAATAATATTGTAAAAATCACGATCAATAAAGATAACTCAGTTGTAATTAGCGATGCAGGAAGAGGAATTCCAGTTGATAAAAAAGCTGGTTATGGAGTTTCAGCGTTAGAACTTGCGATGACCAAACTTCATGCAGGAGGTAAGTTTAGCGGTAGTGGATATAAAGTCTCAGGTGGATTACACGGAGTCGGTGCATCAGTTGTGAATGCACTTTCAGAAATGTGTCGCGTCGAAGTTAGAAAAAACGGAGTATTGTATTCACAAGAATATAAAGAGGGTAAGAAACTAAGTGACGTCAAGGAACAAAAATTATCTTCTACAAAATTTGATCCTGAATCTATAGCCTCTGAAGAGAGGGGAACGACAACCTACTTTAAGCCAGATTCAACAATTTTCAAAGACACTAACTTTGATTACAAAATCATCCGACAACAGGTCAGAATTTTTGCTTATCTTGTATCCGGTCTGAAATTTACAATTTTTGATAAAAGGAACGATATAACAGAATCATTTTATTTTGAAGGTGGATTAAAAGCATTCATAAAATCACTTAATCGTAATAAAACACCAATTCACAGTAATATTTTCTATGTAAAAAAATCCCACGAAGATATTGAGGTAGAAGTGGGGTTCCAATATTCCGATAGTTTTAATCCAACTGAGTATTCTTTCGCTAATAATATAAGAACACCAGAGGGGGGAACACATCTAACAGGATTTAGAAGTGCATTAACTAGATCGATAAATGATTACGGCAAGAAGAATGAGATATTTAAAACAAATGAAAAATTAATGGGATCAGATACTTTAGAAGGGATTACCGCTGCTGTTTCGATCAAAATTCCTTCAAAACAATTACAGTTTGAAGGTCAAACAAAATCAAAATTAGGAACCTCAGAGGCAAAAGCTATTGTTGAATCAATAGTAAAAGAAGCACTCGACCAATTTTTCGAAGAAAATCCAAAAGATGCAGAGGCAATAATTAGCAAAGCAATTTTGGCATCTCGTGCAAGAGATGCAGCAAGAGCAGCAAGAGATGCAATAATTAGGAAAGGTGCCCTTGAAGGTACAAGCTTACCTGGGAAACTTGCAGACTGCAGAACCAAAGATGCAACTTTAGCAGAGCTTTTCATTGTAGAAGGAGACTCTGCAGGAGGAACCGCAAAACAGGCCAGAAATTCAGAATTCCAAGCAATACTCCCATTATTCGGAAAGGTATTAAACACCGAAAGAGCGAGAATCGATCAAGTTGTAAAAAATGACAAATTCAAATTACTAATCAGAGCCTTAGGAACTGGTATAGCAGATACATTTGACATCAGGAACATAAGATATCACAAATTGATTATCATGGCAGATGCGGACGTTGATGGAGCACACATCAGAACTTTATATATGACATTTATATACCGACACATGCCAGAGATCATTCAAAATGGATATTTATACGCAGCAGTGCCACCTCTATACAAAGCCATCTGGGGTAAAAATAAAAAATATCTCTACGATAATAATGAATTAGAAATATTTGAAACAGAAATCAAAAAAGAAACTAATAATTATGTAATCACAAGATTTAAAGGATTAGGTGAAATGAATTACGAGGAATTAAGAGAAACCATGGATCCTAAAACGAGAGTACTAAAACAAATTACGGTGCAAGACGCCGAAGAAGCAAATAGTATATTTGATATCTTAATGGGCGAAAGCGTTGCTCCACGAAAACATTTTATTCAGGCTAACGCATCTTTAGCAGATTTAGATCTGCAGGCATAATATGATAATAATTAGTAAGGTAAAATCAAATCTCTTTGAAACACTCGCTATAGTAATAATATTCTCCTTGTTGAATTATATTTTTCAGATTGATTACTATAATTTAGCATTGATAATTGGAAGTGCAGGACTTTTCTACTTTATACAAAGGATTTCTGTTCATAACATTCGAAATAGGATAATTCTAATCATTATCACGACCGTAATGGCGTTCATAAATTTTGGATCCCCCATCAATATGGTATCCATTCTTCTTGGCTTTAATT
This sequence comes from uncultured Candidatus Saccharibacteria bacterium, assembly GCA_964523665.1. Classification (GTDB taxonomy): domain Bacteria; phylum Patescibacteriota; class WWE3; order 2-01-FULL-39-13; family 2-01-FULL-39-13; genus CAZFZJ01. The sequence goes on along the minus strand of CAZFZJ010000006.1, from coordinate 16,305 downwards.
TAGCATCATTGTTTGTTCAGCTCCGTAATCTAGACTCAAAGACTTACGATCTATCACTCATAAACTCTATTGCAATTGCATCTATTTTATTGGCAAGTGGCATTGAGAAATTTAGAGGAGTCAATAAATTAAATATTGCTGATATTCAAATGACTATTCCGATCTTAGTTTTTATTACTTTTGCAATATATTTTACAAGCACTTACATAAGACAATTTGTTCGTTTCTATAAAAAGCATTTTAACTCAGGGTTCATGTATTTGAATTATTTTCTATCAGCAATTGCTGGTGGAGCCATTTTAGTTGTTTATTATAAAGAAGCTGGCCCCGATCTTCTATTAATTCCATTTTTAGCAGGTATTTTAGTATCGCTTGTAAAAGTTATAATTAAAAACACAACTATACTTAATGAAATTTTAGATATTGTTCTTTTAATAATGGTCCCATTCCAAATCTCAGGATTTATGGGGATCGCTATCGCAACAATGTCTATGAATCTAGGCGAGTATTTTTTGAATCTTAAACTCTCCAAAGTTACTACATCGAATCAATTAAGAATTGCGCAATATTCCCCTTTATTATTCTTATTTGCATCCCAAGAAATTAGAGAAAATGAAGGTTTAATAAATCGATTAGATATTACAAATGGTTATCAGATGGGATGGCTTCTAATCTCATTGATAATCGTAAGGTTTGCAGGAAATATGCTTCCCAAATTCAAAAAAATCTTAATCAAAAACGAGTTGGCAAAAATTATCCCACAGATAATAATTATTTGTATTTTGGTTGCATTTGCAATTATAATTAGGAGTGGACGCTTTGAAGGCTCAGTAGCAATTGTTACAGCCTTTTCGGCATATATGTTTCTTACAACATCAGATTATGCTAAAACACATACGTCTAAACCTGTGTTAAGATTTCTTAATTCAACAGCTGGTTTAGTTGGTGCAATGTCATTTTTAGTTTTAACTACTTTTTAGCTTTGCTGACTTCATTTGAAGGTAGTCAAAGCAGAAAAAATTTATATGAGCTTATTTCACAAAATAAAACAAGATAAGGCCCCAGAGATACTAAAAGTAATAGTGGAAATTCCAAGAGGGGATTTTGTTAAGTATGAATATAATCACGAGTATGGCGTCTTAGAAGTCGATAGGGTTTTATATGGTCCGGTGTTTTATCCAGTTGTTTACTGTGATGTTCCTGGAACTTGGAACAAACACGATGGAGACCCTTTAGATGCCGTTGTGTATACAAGCGGAAACATTATTCCGGGGGCTTTGGTTACTGCAAGAGTAATCGGCTTAATGGAAATGGTTGATAACGACGAAATTGATCACAAAATTATTACCGTGAATGAAAAGGATCCTAGATACAAGCACGTTCAAGATATAAATGATCTTCCAGCATATGAATTGAAAGATCTTCAAACGTTTATGGAGACATATAAATACGCACAAAGCGGACCTGATTCAGTAAAAGTTCCAGGTTTTAAAGGGAAAGAAGAAGCATACAAATTCATTCGAGAAGCCATGGAAGAATATAATACTAAGTTCGCAGACCATAAGGAATAAATTTATATGACTCAACAAAGTGATCTTGAAAACATAGGCACTCATAAAGATTTACATGGTGGAGAAATATTACCAACGTCCATCGTGACAGAAATGAAAAAATCCTATTTGGATTATGCGATGAGTGTTATTGTTGCTAGAGCACTTCCAGATATTAGAGACGGTTTAAAACCTGTGCAACGAAGAATTATTTACGCCGCTCACCAAATGGGGCTCACCCATGAATCAAGATATCGTAAAGCAGCGACATTAGTCGGTGAGGTCATGGGTAAATATCATCCTCATGGAGATCAATCTATTTACGATGCGTTGGTTCGACTTGCACAAGATTTCACATTAAGATATCCGTTAATTGATGGGCAAGGAAACTGGGGAACTTTAGACGGAGATCCAGCAGCTGCAATGAGGTACACAGAATGCAAGATGGAGAAAATCACTTCATATTTACTCAAAGATATAGATAAAGAGACGGTTCGATTTGAAGATAACTTCTCAGCAGAAACAAAAGAGCCTTTATTGCTACCTTCGGTGCTTCCACATCTATTAATGAATGGATCAATGGGAATTGCTGTCGGAATGGCTACAAATATTCCTCCTCATAACTTAAATGAGCTGGTTGATGCAATAAACTTAACGTTTGATAACGGTAAAATTACTCCATTAGATCTCAAAGTCCATTCAGAAAAAATATATGATGTTGTAGATATTTCTTGTGAAATTCAAGATTGGGAATTAAACCATAATGTATCAATCGAACAGTTATATAAGGTGATAAAGGGGCCAGACTTCCCAACCGGCTGTACAATTTACGACAAATCAGAAATATTAAGATATTTTGCAACAGGACAGGGGAGAATAGTCCAACAAGCTAAGGCCGATATTAAGGAAACTAAAAATGGACGTTATATTATTGTAATTACTGAGATTCCTTATCAAGTTACGAAATCATCACTTGTCGAAAAAATCGGAAATCTTGTTAACGATAAAAAAATAAAAGATATTAGCAATATAAAAGATGTGAGTTCAGGTGAAGAAGTCGAAATTATTATTGAGCTCAAAAAAGAAGCTAGACCACAAAAAGTTCTAAATTATCTTTATAAATATACTCCATTACAAACTGCATTTAATGTAAACATGCTCTCGCTGATAAATAATCAGCCACAAACTTTCGGTTTACTAACGTATATTGATGAGTATGTAAAACATCGAAAAATAATTGTTACAAATAGGACTGTGTACTTGCTTCGAAAAGCAAGAGAACGAGAACATATATTGCAAGGTTTAAAAAAAGCATTAGATTTTATTGACGAAGTTATAGAAATAATCAAGAAATCAAAAGATACTCCTACAGCAAGAGACAGATTAATGAAACGTTTCGATTTAACTGAAGTACAAGCGACTGCAATTTTAGATATGCAATTAAAGCGACTTGCCGCACTAGAACGAGAGAAGATCGAAAATGAATTAAAAGAAATATTAAAGAGTATTAATGAATACTTAATGATTCTAAAAAATCCTGCAAAAATGATTGAGGTTATTAAAGCAGAGCTCGAAGAGATCAAAGAATCTTTTGGGGATAAAAGAAATACAAAAGTAGTAGCAGGTAAGATAGGCGAATTTAACGAAGAAGATTTGGTTGCAGATGAAGAAACTCTAATTGCGATAACAGTAACTGGATATATAAAGAGAATGAAACCTTCTATCTACAAAACACAGTTAAGGGGAGGCAAAGGTGTAGTTGGAATGAAAACTAAGGAAGAAGATGAAGTTGCAATGATGCGCTGTGCCACAACTCACGATAGAATTTTATTCTTTACAAATAAAGGTAAAGTTTACGAAAAGCGAGTGTGGGATATTCCGGATGGATCTAGAACTAGCAAAGGTACAGCAATCGTAAATATAATCGACATTGGTCAAGACGAACGAATCGAAGAAATGATTACAATCAATAAAGCGAATGAAGAAGCTAAAGAGTCAACTTTTATTGTGTTAGCCACTGCAAACGGTACCGTAAAAAAAACGAAGCTTTCTGAATTTGATAATATTCGAAAAAATGGAATCCTTGCAATTAAGCTTGATGACAATGATGCGCTGATTGGAGCAAAAATATCTTACGGAAAATCAGAGATACTCATGGTCACTTCAAAAGGAAAATCAATCAGGTTCGATGAAAAAGACGTCAGAGATATGGGCAGGTCAGCAGGCGGAGTACGAGGTATTAAAATCTCTAAAGATGACCGAGTCGTTTCTATGGATGTATTTGAAGTGAAAGATAATATTGGAGCAAGATTATTCTGTGTGATGAAACGTGGCTATGGTAAGAGCACAAAGATTAGTGAATATACCAAACAGAATAGGGGAGGTAGCGGAATCAAAGCGGCGAATGTCACAACAAAAACCGGTGAAATAATTTCAGTAAAGCTAATGGACGAGAAGCTTAAAGATATCCTACTTACTTCTGAATCAGGTCAAATCATAAGAATCCCAACTTCTTCGGTTCCAACAACAAGTCGTTCAACTCAAGGAGTAATATTAATGCGGCTAAAGGCGGGCGATTCAATTTCAGCCGTATCATTTATAACCGAAGAAGATGGTGATACAACAAGCACAGTCGAGGGAGAAAAATAATCTCCCAGAAATAATAAAATACGAAGTTAGCTTATGGGATCAAGGGTATGACTATGTAATCGGCGTCGACGAGGTCGGTCGTGGTTGTATTGCGGGCCCTTTAGTTACTACAGCTGTCGTTTGGGATAGAGAAAAAGTGTTTTTGGAGTTTAAAAAAGAACAAAGCATGGCTCATAAAATCCGCGATTCTAAAAAGATTTCAAAGAATGTTCGATATAAATTGTCTCACTGGATTATTCAAAACGCATTAATACACGCAAAAACAGAAATTCCGCCAAATATTATTGACGAAAAAGGGATTCAATATGCAAATCGAGAAGCAATGATTCAATCTGTTATTAAATGTGCCGAAAAATTACCGCAGGGTTCAAATTTTGCTACACTTACAGATTATATTGATATTTCTGAGGATTTAGCTCAAAGAGGTATAAAATGCTTCCCGATATTACATGGAGACAATGCATCATTTACAATAGCTTCAGCTTCAATAGTCGCAAAGGTACATAGAGACGCATACATGAATGTTGTTGCTCATAAAGAATATCCAGAATATGGCTTCGACACACATGTAGGGTATGGAACCTCAAAACACTTTGCGGCAATCAAATCAAATGGAATAACTCCAATCCATCGAAGAACCTTTTTGAATAAATAAAGTATAATAAAATTGTATATGCAATTTCTGCTCGTAAAAGTACCAAAAAACAATGAATACACGCCTGCAAATGCATATTCGATGTTTTCGAGTTTATTCATAAAACCAAGATCCAAGGGGATTACCAATTTATTTTCAAAAACAGTTCCACTATATTTTTCCTTCAATATCATCTCAATTCGTCAAAACATCTATTTTGTAATAGGTGCGACAGAAAATGCGGTTGAACATTTAAAAAATCAATTTCTGGCACAATATCAAAAAGCAGATGTTTCAGTTGTAGATTTTAACTCATTTTTACAAGGAGTTGACCTTGAGAGCCTTGAGTATTCTGAAGTGAATCTATCAAGTAATAATTATTATCCAATTAAAACCTATGAGGATTTATCAGATAATGACCCACTTCTTGGAATTTTATCTGCAATGTCGAGATCTCCAGATCCAAAGGCATTTTTCTGGTTTCAAATGATTGTAAAACCTTCAGACAATTCGTGGCAAAATAGAGCACTGTCAAAAATTGCTTCTCTTAGCTCTGCTGAGACTATATCCCAATCAACACAACAGAAAATCGCTTTGATTCAGCAAAAATTAAAACATAATGGTTTTTATACAAATATAAGACTGGTTGCAGATTCTCCTGCAAATTTAAATGCAATGTATAGTGCTTTTACGATTTTTACGCTTCCAAATGGAAATTCGTTTACGAAATCGAGACCAGGGATATTCAGGAAAAAACGCTTTGTGCAAGCTGTTTTAAATCATGATAATTTTGGAACTTCGAACTTATTAAATATTTCGGAAATTACTTCAGTTTGGCACATGCCACCAGGGAATATAAGCATACCCAATATACAGTGGGGAAAGAGCATTCAACTTGATCCACCAGAAGAATTGCCTTATGCATACGAAGGAATTTCAGATGAAGAGAAAAAGGACATTACATTTATTGGGAAAACTACATATAAGAACCGCCAAGTCATCTTCGGTATTAAATCACTCGATAGACGCCGACATTTTTACGTCGTAGGGAAAACTGGTACAGGTAAATCAGCTCTTTTAATGAATATGGCCATTGAGGATATTAGAAAAGGTTATGGTTTAGCATTTCTAGATCCTCATGGGGATGCCATTGATACAATTTTGCAGTATATTCCTAAAAATCGAATTAACGATGTTTGTTTTTTTAATCCTTCAGACCCCGAATATACATATCCTTTAAATATTTTAGAAGTTCATAACGAAAGTCAAAAAGAATTGATGGTATCTGGGATTATTGCGATTTTCTATAAATTATATTCATATAGCTGGGGGCCAAGACTTGAGCATATTTTAAGAAATGTTTTGTTCACCTTAGTCTATACTCCAAATGCAACATTGCCAGATGTTATGAATCTGTTGCATGATCAAAAATATCGGAACCGAATTTTGGCAGATATCGATGATCCAATGCTTATACAGTTTTGGAAAAAAGAATATGATGCAATGAGCGATAAATTCAGGGATGAGGCGATTGCCCCAATTCTAAATAAGGTGGGGCAATTCGTAAGTTCGCCTTTGATTCGCAGAATTATTCAGCACCCCAAATCTAAAGTGAGAATCGAAGATATAATGAATAACAAAAAAATCTTTTTATGCGATTTATCACAAGGGAAAATAGGAGAGGATAACGCCGCACTTTTAGGAGCAATGTTAATTACGCAAATTCAAGTAGCTGCAATGAATCGTGCTTTTATACCCGAAGCAGATAGAGTTCCATTCTATCTGTATGTTGATGAATTTCAGAATTTTGCCACATCTTCTTTTTCGAAGATACTATCTGAGGCTCGTAAGTATAAATTAGGATTAACTTTGGCAAATCAATATATCACTCAGATTGATGAGGAAGTCATGAATGCAATTTTAGGTAATGTCGGTTCATTAGCCTGTTTTAACGTAGGTGCGCAAGATTCCGAACGATTATATAAGGAATTTGGGGGAGCGGTTGATGCCGAGGATTTATCGAATGGTTTAGATAAATATCAAATGATAATGAGAATGATGATTGGGCAAACCATGTCAGCTCCGTTTACATACTACACACTGCCACTGCCTAAAAATGTTTCTGGGCATAAAGAAAAGATCATCGAACAATCCCGAAAGCAATTCGGTCTCAAACTAAAATAGAACTATATAGGGTCTACCTTTTTTATAAATATTTAATATTTTATATTTTATGATTAAAAACAACCTGCCATTAGTAAGTATCGTTATTCGCACTCTAAACGAAATCGAAACCGTAAAAGATGCAATTCAATATGTAAGGAATCAAGCGTATCCGAATCTCGAGATAATCGCAGTAGACAATGAATCGGATGATGGGACTTCAGAATTTTTAAGATCTCAGGCTGATACACTTATAACAATAAAAAGAACTGATTTTTCACACGACTTATCTTTCAATATGGCTGTTTCGGTCGCGAAAGGGAAATATATCTATTTCTCTAACGGACATTCTTATTTGACGAATCCTAATGGAATTTTGAAATCAGTAAAATTATTGGAAGAAAAAGAGAATGTTGCCGGAGTTTGTGGCAGACCTTACATATCAACACTTAATAACGAAAAAATAGACGTAAATCAATTTGAATTTTTAACATCCAAATTCTTCGAATTCGTTTATTCGAAAAGCATTTCTAAAGAAGGAGGTATTGTAAATCAAAATTTCGGGGGCGTTCTTTTGCATGGAATTTCAAGCATAATCCGGGCGGATCTTTTAAAAAAATATCCTTACAAGCCAACACATTTTAAAGGGGGCGAGGATCTAGTCTGGACAAAAGAACGACTTTCAGAAGGATGGAAAATTGCTTATTTACCAGAACTAAACGTAATTCATTACCATAAGGAGACATTTTTTGAGGGGCTAAATCGATTTTTGAAATACCAACTTATGGCAATCGATGCATTCTATATTTACTACTCTGAAAAACTAAAAAAGGGTAGACCCAAAGTATCTGGGAGGAATATAATACCTGGATCTACACCAAATCACAAATAGGGTAGGGGAGTGAAAAATTTTCTGATAACATTAGATATGAGTATAATGAAAAAAACAAAAATAATTGCAACAATTGGTCCCGCAAGTGAAACAAAAGCTGAACTTCACAGATTAATCACTGCAGGAGTCAACGTTTTCAGATTCAATTTAAAACATAATAATTACACATGGCATCGAGAAACGATTCAAAGGGTTCGCGAGGTAGCAAAAGAAATGGATATCGAGGTCGGAATTTTCGCAGACCTACAAGGCCCTGAACTTCGTATAGGAATGTTCCCTGATAACATAGAAAAAATTACGCTAGAAGAAGGTCAGGAAGTATACCTCTCTCATGAATTTATATCAGGTAAATTTTGCATTCCGTTTAATGAAATCGACTTAATTGGAGATTTGAATCCAGGTCAACATATATTTATTGATGATGGAAAAATCGAGCTCGAATATATTTCGCGAACTCCAAAGTATATAAAAACAAAAGTACTCGATGGGGGAGCATTAGGACCTAGAAAATCAGTCAGTATTCCTGGTGCGACAATAAATGTTCCAACACTTATGCCAAAAGATAAAAGGGATATCGACTTTGCGATAACTGCAGATGTTGATTTTATCGCATTGTCCTTCGTAAGGGATGGACAGGATATTACGACATTACGAAAGATGATACACGCTAAAGGAGGCAATCAGAAAATTATCTCTAAATTTGAAACATTAAAGGCTGTCGAGAATATGAAAGACATTGTGAAAGAAAGTGATGTTGTCATGGTAGCCAGAGGCGATCTCGGTGTTGAAATACCGTTTGAAAAAGTCCCAAAAATCCAAGACCAGCTAATCACAGAATGTCGAAAAGAAGCAAAACCAGTTATAGTAGCAACCCAAATGCTAATGAGCATGATAAATAACCCAATGCCTTCTAGAGCCGAAGTCGCCGATATTTCGCATGCAGTAATGCAAAAAACAGACGTGTTGATGCTATCTGATGAAACTACAATTGGTAAATATCCGGTGAAGGCTGTTCAAATAATGTCAAAAATAGCTAGGTTTAACGAGCATTATGAAGAGGTTATTCCCGAAGTTGAAGATTATGAATCACATACTTTCGAGGAACTTTTAATTGCATCTTCAATCAGACTTGCAAAAGAAATTCCAGATTCGGAACAAGCAAGAATTAAAGGATATATTGTCTTTACCGAAAGTGGAAAATCAGCCAGAGTTTTATCGAGATTTAGATCGGTATTCCCAATCTATGCATTTAGCGAACATCTTCACACAGTAAGGCAATTAACCATGACTTATGGAGTAACTCCGTATAAAATCCATCTTCATAAAAACCCCGTTACAAACATTCGAAAAGCGATTGATTTACTTAAGGAGAAGCACCATATTGACCCTGGTGATAAAATTATCGTAGTGTTTGGCCAAAACATTGGCGAACCCGGAGCCAACAACACAATCAGTATCGTTGGGGTTTCATAAATTACAATTTAGTATTAAAATAATTCTCAAGTAATATTTTAATACTAAATGCCCAAATATAATTCAAATTCAAAACAGTTATTATGGTTATTGGTTTCTATTGTTGTTTTGAATCTCACCTTACTCTCATGGTACTTCTTCCCCAAATATCCAAGCAATACACAATCTGAAGCAGCTTGGGTTCAGGTTAATGACAAAGCAACAACCCTTACAACGCCAAATGTGACCCCTTCAATAAGAACCACACCAATTCCAACGCCGTCTGTTATGTCGGGCGTAATAGTACAAGCCAATACAGTTTGTCCAAATACAGCAGATATCGTAAATAGGAGTTTTGATGAATACGAATTATCCACAGTATGGAAAAGTACAAGACCACCAGAAAATTTTGATGCATACACTACTAGAATATGGAAAAATCAATTGCAAGAAATTGTTATCGCAAATCAGAATGTCTGGTTAAGAACTGGAGATAGCACAACATTTAATTCCATAGTTAATAAAAATTGGAGTGTTTATCCGTTAACTCAAGTATGGAGAGATGTAATTAATAGACCACCACTTACAGGAATAAATACTTTTGCTTATCGAAAATACAATTCGAAAATTCAAGAAATAATTATCTCAGGAAACAGAGTATGGTATAGACAAGAAAATACAGCTGGTCAATACGATTTTCCAAAGCGTTTTGAAGTAACAACACTATCAAGTTTTTATGCAGGATTAACTAACGGACCGGATTTTAGTAGAACTAGTAATACTTTAGATGAACTTTCTTACAGGATGCTTGATGGTAAGCTTGTTGAAATTGCAATACAAGGCGAGAATGTTTATATTCGATCTTCTACCAATGATGATGCAATCAACTTAGGATCTTCTTGGACTATCAACAATTTTCGAAATTCTTGGCAATATATCGCAAATGAAAATATTTTCCCGGTAACAAATTTGCAATATGTATCTGATAATGGGAAGCTGTCCGAACTCTTTATTAAAAACAGTAAAATGTATAGAAGAACATGTGCTACAGATGATGAGCTAATCTTGGGTTATTCAAAAGCAATGCTAGATAAATATATCAGAATTTATAGTGACAATACTAATTACTCGCAGTTAATAAATGGCCCATACAATAATAAACACGCGTATTCACAAGCACATAGAATTATTAGCGCAACTGGAATAGCACACTTGGCGAGATATCAATATGAAAAATATTTAAACCCAAACCTTACATCTTCTCCAGACAAAACGAAAGCGATTAATTATTTAAAAACTTCGATTGATAAGTACTTTTTATCATCTAATAATTCAACCCAACCGGAATCATGGCAACAATCTTGGGGACAGGTATTATTTTCGAATATTGTTACCAGAGATCTATTATTGATGTATATGTTTTTAGGAAATGACCTGTCACAGGATTATAAAGATAAAATGAGAAGAATCGTAGAATATGAAACTGCTTACTATAAAGCAGTCTTTGATAACGGAGTCACAGCATATAGAAACCAGGATTTTGGAGAAAGAAGCCCATATTATGCAATCTCTGGAAATGGATCAGAAAATAATGCATGGAGAAGGGGAAATACTGTAGCAGAAGAAAATGGCGCTAGTGCAGAGTTATTTGCATTTGCATATGCGGTATATCGTGATGAAAATTATAATTATTATGCCAAGTGTTACGGATATCATACTATCACCGTACCAAATCCTGTTGATGGAGATTCAAATACCTATTGCAATGTAAGAACGCAGACGGTCTACGATAATTTTGATGTACATAATCATAACTATAAACCTTCGGTTAGTTACACAATTTCATTGATTGCCAGTCTACAACAGGCTGAATTTGGATATAGATTAAAAAACTTAACTCCACCTCCTGAACTAAGACATAATCAAGTACCACTGTGGAACAAACTAACAACATTTTATTATCCATTTTATACAGGAAAGGATAATGTGTTTAAAATATATTCACAATTTTATCCAGGACTTGATTGGGGATTTATGGATGTAAGGTTATTAGCTCCCGAAGTATCATTTGTAAGATATTTTGGAGGGGGAAAAGCAGGGCTAGATTATGTAGATTTGGAAAAGAAGATCATCCCATATTTTGCTGATAGAACAGCAAAGAATTCCGAGACATTAATCCCAGAACCATTCCGACAATCTGGTGCAGTTATAAATATGCCAGCATACGAAACATATAGGCAAGTCCAAAAAACAGATGAAAACGGGAATTTAATATATGATCCAGATGGAAATCCTGTAATGATAACGGTCGCCGATCAAAACATAACAGCCAGAAATGCTTTTGTTAACGGATTAACCATGGGTAAAGGTGCCGGAGAATCTATCCTATACAGGTTAAAGGCACTTGGTCAACTCTAATTCACTACGATAATTCACAACATGAATCGGGTAAAAAGCTTGAATTAGAGAGAAGTTCTTGTAAAAAAGACATCGTTTAATAACGATTTCGCTTAAGGAGTTTTTGGATTTGAATTAGACTTCGACATTATCCCGATAAAGAGATATAGAACACCAATTACAATCGCGATTATCCATCCAAAACCAAGAATTCCTCCTCCAATCCAGACTAAACTCATCAGAATCGGTGGCCATTGAACATACCACTTGTTATATTTTGTTAAATTTAGGTAGGCAAATAACATAAACAATCCACAGATCACCACAGGTATAATTAAATCAACTGGAGAAAAACCATTAAACATCCGTCCATATCTCGAAAAAATACGAATATAAGACTTATATCCAAAGTAAAATGCCTCTGCAAGAAAGATCACAGAAATTGTATATATTAGTTTCTGTTTATTTTGATCCATATAAATAACTAATCACTATGGAATTTATCATGAACTTCCTTTAAACGCTTGTTGGTTACATGAGTATAGATTTGTGTGGTGGATACATCTGCATGCCCAAGGAGTTCTTGTACTGATCTCAAATCAGCTCCCTTTGTTAGTAGATCGGTTGCGAATGAATGGCGCATCACGTGGGGCGTAACATTCACGGGAATTCCGGCTTGAAGAGCGTATTTTTTTATCAACCTTTGAACTGATCTGGGCGTGATGCGCAGTGAATATCCATCAGGATCATTAACTTCCATTGATTTACCGCTATAGCGCACAAACAATGGCTTAAATTCATCCTTTCTGGTTGCCAAATATCTACTAAGCCAATCTGAGGCGGTTTTTGATAAATAAACAGTTCTAACTTTTCGTCCCTTACCAATAACCGAAAACTCCCTTTTTTCTAAAATCTGGGGAGTAATATCAGTTCTATCTAAATTCGTCAGCTCACTCACTCGAAGCCCCGTACTAAAAAGCATCTCTAAGATTGCTCTGTCGCGTAAACCGCTCTTTTTGTTCAAATCTTGTACCTTAAGTAGGTCATGAACTTGATCAGTACCTAAAAATTTAGGCGTACGAGGATCTTGTTTGCCGAGAATAATTTTGTCAGGTACCAACGCATCATCATAATTCATTTCTGTAATCAGATACCGAAAAAATGATCTTAATGCGGTTAAATACCGATTTTGAGTATTTCTTTTAATCGTTTGATTGCGATGTTTATCAGATTCACGTCTGTTTAAATAAACTCTAAAGTCGCGAATAACATCTTGTGTAATTTCTTTATATATGACATCCAGCTTGTTGAAATATTCATAACACCAATTCAAAAACAAATGCAAATATAAATGATACATCTTTACAGTACCGGAAGAGAGATTCTTATCAACTTCACAATATTGCAAATAATTATCAATTAAATATGAAAGAGAACGCCTGTTTGAACTCGCA
>CAZFZJ010000006.1:0-2984 GCA_964523665.1 uncultured Candidatus Saccharibacteria bacterium | reverse complement strand
TTGAAGATTAGGAGTAGAACTTAAAACTAAATTTTATAGAAACTCAATTCGAAAAATTTCAGATCAGATTTTATTGATTATTTCAAAAATAAAATTGTTAAACACACTAGTCTTTAAACAAAACTCAAAAAAGATTATCATGACTTATCATATGTGCAAAAAACTATCGATCTCACTGGTTAAATCCACAAAAATCACTGCTTCGGTTACATTGATACTGGCAATTTTCACATTTTGATATAGATTTCATGCACTATTCGCAAAATCTCACAGGTCTCCTATGTACCTTTTTTATAATAAAAACCTCTTAAATCGCATTTGAGAGCCACGCATTTGATTAATATTGTAACGACGGACAGATCGAGATCTGAACGATCTTGAAAGCCTCAAAATCTGGCAATTTTCGTTATTTCTAGAAATATGAAAATCACGACAGATAAAAAAGCCAATAAACAAAAGGAAAAAGGGAAAGGATCTAGAAATAAAAATTAATTCATTAATTAAAAGATAATAAAAAGGATAGTACGTAAGCTTGAAGTAATTAATATATAAGCACAATAGAGTAGCCTGCCTTACGTATACGTTCTGCGTCGTAATTTGTATCTTTAACGACATCGGATGCCGAAATAATATGCCATAGCATAAATTGATAGAAATATAATTAAAGTAGGGATATTGAAGCGGATCTGCTAAATTAGGCCTAATTTCAATGAATTATGAATTAAATTATATTTATTTTCTATCACAACAAATTATCTATTAATTTAATCTAATAAGATTGCCTTCAAAGATATTAATTAATAATAATTAAATATTTACAGACCCAGCCAAGATAGACCTATAGTGTCAAAGTATGACATGAGTTTTCCACATGTCTTAGTATGCCCTATAGTTTTTTCTCTTGGTCCCCTATCCTACCGAACTTAAAACGATAATGCGATGGGCACAATACGAACAAGAGTTTTAAGAGATAAAATAAGCAATAAAAAGAATAACTCCAATAATACCAGCATATTCAAACAGTAATTTATTATTTAGCTTATGCGAGAGAAACCCTTGGATAATGGATAATCCAACATATGTTAGTGCGCTTACAACAATTCCCGCAGCAAAAGCTTCATAAGGGAAAAATAATAATAAGAATGAAAACTGAGCAAGGACAATCGATGAATAAATCATGATTGATTTATATCTAGCCATTTTTCTATTTCTAACCTCTCCTACCTCGTTATCCTCAACAAAAAACCAATGAAGACTTTTGAACAATATAAAGAAAAATCCAAAATATAAAAACATTTTAAGTATTAAGTTTAATACCGGTAATGAAGAAAATATGTCTATTTTATATACGATCGTTGCCAGAAGAAATGAGAGTAAAACAGTTGATACATATATTACAAGTCTAGCTGGCTGAAGTAGCGGAATCGACTCTGAATATTTTTCAGAAACAGAATAGATATTAAATGCTAGAAGCAAAACATAAAATTGGAGAGACATGACGAGGTAATATATAACTTTATAGTATTCCGTAATATTGGGAAAATTGAATGGAAGTAGAAATGCACATGTCAGAAATATGTATAGATATATGGTTTTGTCTAAATAGTAATTGGATTTATTGTTACGAAAATATAAAAACGATACAAAACCGACAACTGCTATCCCAAGTGCAGTAAATAAAATAAAGTTTCGAATCTGTAAAACAGGATCAAAAAGCACACCAATTGAAAAAACAATAATCGAATACAATAAGTATTGTTGTCTTTTTGATATGCTTATAAATTTCATCCCATCATTTTCAAACAATGGCAAATCGCCATCGCCAAGGCATCCGAAGCATCTATCGGACTAATTTTCCTATCTAGCTTTAATAATTCTTCAATTTTCAATCTAACTTCATTCTTTTCTGATCTTCCGTATCCTGTTATTGTCATTTTAGCTTGTAAGGCCGTATATTCAAATACTGGTATATCAAACTCTCCTGCAACTAGTAAAAATATGCCTCTAGCTTGGCCCACGGCAATTGCTGTTTTCGCATTGGTATTAAAAAACAATCTTTCAATTACAATAACTTCAGGCTTATGCACCTGAACAATATGTTTTATACTATTATAAATTTTAAATAAGCGCTGGTGCATTAATGATTCACTAGTAGTTTTGATTTGGCCATACTCTATACTTTTAATCTGATTCTTTTTATTAACATCGATTAATCCATAGCCGGTTGTTGCAGTACCCGGGTCAATTCCTAAAACGATCATTTTATTCTTCTTTCGAAACCTCGGCGTTATGAAAAATATCTACTACATCAGTCAGCTCACTTAACTCATCGCAAAGAGAATTTAATTTTTCCTGATCAGATTCAGAGAGCGGAATCCGAAACGACGGATTTTCGTAATCATTATTGGGAAAAATATATGCCACCGAACCAGCATCAGCTAATGATCCTCCAGCTTTATTAAAAATATGGCGAACCTCAGATACTGTACGATTTTTATTATCAGTTAGACATTTGACAATTACAGCAACTCCTCCTGCTCCATAACCTTCATAAACTGATTCGATAAACTGAGTTCCTTCGAGTTTTCCAGATCCTTTAGCAATTGCACGTTCAATTCGGTCTTTTGGCATATTCATTGCCTTAGCTTTTTCAACAGCTGTTCTAAGTGTTGGATTAGCATTTATATCTCCACCATTACGGGCAGCATTAATAATATCCTGGACAACTCGAGTAAATGCTTTACCCTTTTTGGCGTCCATTGCTTCTTTTTTACGCTTAATATTAGCCCATTTTGAATGACCTGACATATTATGGTTCTCCTTTGTATTAATAATTAATAAGCACCAGGGTGACTTTTGTTCTGAAGATTTCCGGATTATATGCTCCTGTCACGGGCAGATCTGACATTTTTTGAAAATCCGCTTCAGGAAAAATCTCCTTAAGTGTTTTTATCCACAGTAAAAACACTTAAGGAGATTTTTTG
>CAZFZJ010000005.1:34750-37360 GCA_964523665.1 uncultured Candidatus Saccharibacteria bacterium | reverse complement strand
AATCACCGATAAAAAAATTAGTAACATACAAGAGTTAGTACCAATGCTAGAAAGCTTGGTCAAAGTTACTAATAATTTGGTAATAATTGCAGACGATGTTGATGGTCAAGCTTTGGCAACATTAGTTGTAAATAAACTCAAAGGAACTTTAAAGGTTTCTGCAGTTAAAGCTCCAGGATTTGGGGAGAGAAGAAAAGCTATGTTAGAAGATATTGCTATTGTTACAGGAGGAAATGTTATAAGTGAAGATTTAGGAAGAAAGCTTGATTCTGTAACTGTGGAAGATTTAGGCCGAGCAGACCGTGTAATTTCCTCGAAAGAAGATACTACTATAGTAGGAGGCAAAGGCACAAAAGCAGCTATTGAATCTAGAGTTAACCAGATTAAACAAGAAATGGATAAATCCACAAGCGATTATGATAAAGAGAAACTACAAGAGAGATTAGCAAAATTAATCGGAGGTGTTGCAATTATAAGTGTTGGTGCTGCAACCGAATCAGAGATGAAAGAGAAAAAATATCGTGTTGAAGACGCGGTTAACGCAACACAGGCTGCAGTTGCAGAGGGAATAGTTCCTGGAGGTGGAGTTGCACTACTAAAAGCCAGAAAAGCAGTTGAAAATATGAAGCTCGAAGGTGATGAAAAAGTTGGTGCCACAATTCTCTTTAATGCATTAGAGAAACCATTTAGAAAAATTCTAACAAATGCAGGCTTAGAACCAGGTCGATATATTAAAGAAATTGAAGAAAATTTAGAAAATAATATGGGATTCAATGTATTAACGGGACAAATCGAAGATATGGTTAAAGCCGGTGTCATTGACCCTGCAAAGGTTACACGAACCGCTGTAGAAAACGCAGTTAGCGTAACCATAAGCGTTATTACTACAGATGCATTAATAGCAGATGAGCCAGAAGAAAAATCGGATATGCCTGGTATGGGAGGTCATTCCCACGGCATGGATGGAATGATGTAAAACTCTTCTACTATTAATCAGAATGTTGTGGGCCCCCCGGTGAAACCGAGGGGCCCCTTACTTTCACAACATAAAAAAATAACATTAAAGGCTTTTTAAATTATCGTGCTTTTAATTGCAATAATTGATAAACTAAATTTATGGAAGACCAAATACCGATATTAAATCAAGCTCAAACCAATCAGCCGAATTCAGAAATTAACAACAGTGAAATGGCAAAAAAAGAACCGCTTTTGTATAAGAAGACCGTCATAAAAATAGCCTTGCTGGTGTTTGCGATATTACTATCTATTGGAATTGTAATAACCGGGATTTATGCGTATCAATCGGTTCTTGAAGCAATGAAACCTCCCGAAATTATTGAACAAGAGCCAGAGCAACCTTCCAAGCCTGTGGTTGAGAAAGTCCCTGTGTTTGCTTACATCAAAGACGAATCAAGCATTTGGCAGGTAGATATAAATGGGCAAGAAAAAATTCGGTTACTTGAAATCCCCAGTGGTTCATCCGAAAAATTTACCAGTATTGCATGGAAATCTGAGAAAGAAATTTCATATTCAAAATTTGATGGAAAAACCTCAACCATTGAAAGTTTAAATACCGAAACAAAAGGTGTCTTAACAGAACTCAACAATCAACCAGGTAAAATAGAAAATCTGTCATGGGGAGGGTCAAATTACCTGGCATATTCTTTAACAAACACAGATGAAGATGAAATGAGTTTCTATCTTAAAACGGGAACCGTACTATCAAAACTTTCTACATTTCTGATAAAGCCCGAAAATGCTGCTTTGAATACGAGAATCTTATTCGTAGAGGATGATAATAATTTAATTGTTTCTGGAAACAGACTCGACCTAATAAAAGAAACTCCAGGCAAACCTGAAATAGAAAGACAAACAAAATTCATTCAGGTATTCCAGCTCAATGGCACAAAAGTAGATCAAATAGAGAATGCCTCAGATCCGATGGTTATTGATAGAAACAAAATCGCATTTAAATACGAAGGCTACTTGAGTTCTAAATATATCGGACAAAACGATATTACAAAAATTACCGAAATCGATGGTAATAATCCTACCGTTTCGTTCGATAAATCCCAATACGCATTCTGGAGTTCAACAGGAGGCTTTGCGAATGCCCTTTTGGTTATTTATGATACGAATTTGAATTACCAGCGTAAAATTTTGCGAGGCGTACTTCTTCCCGAATGGATTTCTTCCGATAAGGTTGCGGGAATTCGAGCTGATAATTGCCTTGGAACAAATTGTCAGTTATACCAATACCAAACAAATAATCTCTCTATAGTAGAAGTAAGCATTGGGAAAGTAATTGAAGTCGATCAAGGCCGAAGCATCAGTAGTATTAGTTATAATCGTTGGCATGCCAATTAAAGACTCCTCTTTAGATAATACATCCGGGCGAAAACATCCTGTTCCGCAGAATGTCATGGATGTTGAATTTAAAGTTGTAGGGGATCTAACACTTCGACAGGTTTTGTATATTGCGCTGGGTGGCATCCTTGCTTATTTATCTTATCGGGCAGGCCTTCCCCCCATTTGGAAATGGAGTTTCGTCGTTTTCTTCTCAATACTTGGAGTAGCAGTCGCCTTCGTGCCTATTCAGGAACGCGGTTT
>CAZFZJ010000005.1:32145-34740 GCA_964523665.1 uncultured Candidatus Saccharibacteria bacterium | reverse complement strand
AAATGGATTGTAATATTTATTAGGGCAATGTTTTCCCCTGCTCAAATGATATGGATGAAAAGTTACTCTCCTCCGTCATATTTTCTGTCTGACTATGCATCAATAATTAAAAACGAAATTATTACCCTTACTCCCGTAAAAAGTAGATCAAAGCTCGAAGCATACTTAGATAATATCCAAGAAAGCGAAGACCCTCTGGATCCAATGCAATCGTCTCGAGTAAATGCAATAAAAAGCCAGCTTGGCAATATCAGTCTTTTAATCAACGAATATAACCAAGAGCAACAAACGCCAACGCTAGTAATCCCAGTACTTTCGGCTAGCTCCAAAAAGGATGATCCAAAACCACAACCCCCCAAACCCGTAGTTGAAAATGATCCGAGGAAAGAAACTGAGAGCCTCGTAACAGAACCTCCTCAAGAATTTAACTTGGTAGTAGAACAAACAATCCCAAGCTTTGAAGAGATGAAAGAGGATGAAATCAAATCCAAGGACGAATTATTGGGAGCATTAGCGGATATTGAAAACGGATATAACCAAGAAGGCCCCATCGAGGTCGTCAATACTTCTGAATACAACCGCCCAATTAATCTCTCATCACAACCTTCTTCTACCGGCGAAATAAATATTAAGGGACTTAGAAAACTTCCACCAATCATTATTGCCGAAGACATAAAAGGTATTAAAGTTCAGGAAGAATCATTAGAAAAGAAAGTGAGTGAACTTTTAGAAATTGCGAAAAAGGTCCGAAAAAAATACAATCTTGACAAAAAAAATCAAAATATAGAGGATATCCCTACAGTATCTTCAGAGCATGATCAAGTTAAATCAATAAAAGATAGATTCAGTGAGTTACGCGCTGAAAAAGAAAAGTTGACAAATGAATTACAGAAAAGCGACAAACAGATTCAATTATTAAAAAATGATTCGAAAAATACTGACTCTTTAGAAAAACAAATTGAAATTCTATCAAGAAGAAATAAAGAGTTAGAAGATATGCTCAAACAAATTCATGGAGAGCTATTCAGAGCTAAACAAATGCAAGAAGAAGTTTTTGTCGTTGATAAAGATTTCGAAAAATGCGCAAGCAAGATTAGTACGCCAAAGGACAACGCTATTCGACAAGATAATAATAATGATACCACACAAAGAGTTAATCCTCGTAAAATTAACATAATCGAGGGGATTGTTAAGAATTCTCAAGGCGAATTACTCGAAAATGTTGTTGTCTTGATTAAAGACAGTGAAGGTAACGTTCTTCGAGCCTTGAAAACAAATAAGCTTGGGCAATTTTCAATTCAAAGCCCAATTCAAAACGGAAAATATATAGTTGAAGCGATTAAGGGAGGAATGCAATTCGATACTTTGGTGGCCGAAGCCAAAGGCGAAACTATCACACCTCTCTACTTTGTTGCAAAATAAAATTATTTACCTTTATAGTTATTAGAAATTAAAATACAATAAAATTATGGCAAAAATTAAATCAACAACACAAAGCCATCTGGACATTGTAGACATAAAAGACAATATTATTATTTTGGAAAATGGTGGTGCATGCGTCATACTAAAAACTAACGCAATTAACTTTGATCTTCTATCGATACAGGAACAAGATGCGGCAATCTCAAGTTTTGGGGGACTACTAAATTCACTGACCTTCCCAATGCAAATTACATTAAGATCCAAGAAAATGGATATTTCAGCATATTTAGAAAGAATAAAAGAGTATGAAGACAGGCAAACAAATTCAAAGATCCAACAACAAATAAGGCTCTATCGCTCTTTTATCCAAGAGGATCTAGTAACAAAAGAGGAAGTTCTAGATAAAGATTTTTACATTACAATTCCGTATAAATTGACAACAATAGGCTCAGATTCAGCTTTTGGATGGATTAATGACTTAATCGGGATAGATTCGAAACCAAAACCCAAGGTAAATGTGGATAGTATCCTTCACGACGCAAAGGCAGACCTTGCTCCAAAAACAACATTTTTAATAAAGGAACTCGCAAGAATGGGCTTAAAAAGTAAACAATTAACCTCGTCAGAATTAATTAAATTGTTTTATGATATCTATAATAGCGAGTCATCGAGATTGCAAAGATTGCAATCAGATGTTACGGATTACACTTCAGTATTAGTTGAACCAAAAGTATCATGAACTTATCAATACCAGGACTAGGAAACAAAAAAAAGAGTAACAAAGCAGAGACAAAAGTAGGTCCAGATGAGAAAAAAACAACGATTGAAAAGCCCGAATCAGCAGAAAAAGCTCTGGCAAGTGGGATTCCAAGCGTAAAAGATATCATTTCTCCTAGCGCTATCGAGGTCGATTACAACTATGTGAAAATTGGAGATAAATACTTCCAAACGCTATTTATTTCGGCATATCCAAGATTTGTCGGTGCTAATTGGCTAGAACCAATTATCAACTTCAATCATACGCTTACGATTACGATGTACTACTATCCTGTAAATGCTCGTAACGTTTTAGACGACTTAAGGCGAAAAATCGCAGAGATGGAGGCAACTATTAATATCGCCCGAGACAAAGGTAAAGTCGTCGATCCTGCCGTTCAAGCAGCATTGGAAGAT
>CAZFZJ010000005.1:20179-32135 GCA_964523665.1 uncultured Candidatus Saccharibacteria bacterium | reverse complement strand
ACTCCAAGAACAGCTTGTAAAAGGTATCGAGAGATTTTTTCACTTTTCATTTTACATAACTGTTTCTGGGGATACTCTAGAAGAACTCCGAAACACTTCCTATCAAGTCGAATCCACACTCGGATCAATGGGATTAATTTCTAAAAAAGCCACACTAGATATGGAGAATGCATTCAAGACTACTCTTCCACTTTGTTCTGACAAACTTAAAGTAATCAGAAACATGGATACAACCTCTTGCGCTACAACATTCCCCTTTACTTCAAGCGAACTTACGGCGAATGAAGGAATTTTATATGGAGTGAACAAACATAATGGCTCATTAATTATCTTTGATCGATTCTCTTTAGAAAATGCGAATTCTGTTATTTTTGCAAAATCAGGTTCTGGTAAATCATACCTAGTTAAGCTTGAGGCCCTTCGGTCATTACTTTTTGGCGTTGATATTATTGTTATCGATCCAGAAACAGAATATCGAACCTTGTGTGATGCTGTCGGAGGAGAATATATCGACTTTAATATAAACAGTCAATCAAAAATAAATCCATTTGAACTTCCTGTAACTGATGACTTAGAAGATCAACTTAGCTTAAAGATTTTAAGCCTTCATGCACTCTTTAAAATAATGCTAGGAAATCTAACAAATGCAGAATCAGCAGTTTTAGATAGAGCATTGATAGATACTTATAAACTTAAAGGGATCAATCAAGACAGAAATACACAAAGAAATGAGCCACCACTCATGGAAGATCTATATAAAACCCTTCAAGTCATGGAAGAACCTGAATCAAAAGCATTAGCTGAAAGGCTAGAAAGATATGTGAAAGGATCTTTATCTGGTATTTTTGATCAGCGTTCAAACATCAACCTAGATAACAACTTCACAGTATTTTCTATCCGCAATTTAGAAGATGTGTTAAGACCAATCGCAATGTTTATGATCCTAGACTTTATTTGGACAAAGGTTAAGCACAACCTTAAAAAGAGGATTTTAATATTAGATGAGGCTTGGATAATGATGCAATATCCAGATTCTGCTGCGTTTGTATATTCTTTGGCAAAAAGAGCTAGGAAATATTATTTAGGGCTTACTACAATTACCCAAGATGTGGCTGACTTTTTGAAATCAGACTATGGAAAAGCCGTAGTTACAAACTCATCAATACAAATACTTTTGAAACAACACCCGGCTTCAATTGACAATTTAGCAGAGGTCTTTTACCTCTCTGCAGGAGAAAAGAACTTCTTACTAGGTGCAGGAGTCGGAGAAGGTTTATTCTTTGCAGGAACGAATCACGTTGCGATGCAGGTAAAAGCTTCGAAACAAGAACATGCATTAGTAACAACAAATCCGAAAGAACTTTTGGAGCAAAAACGCGAATCAGATCT
This sequence comes from uncultured Candidatus Saccharibacteria bacterium, assembly GCA_964523665.1. Lineage (GTDB taxonomy): Bacteria > Patescibacteriota > WWE3 > 2-01-FULL-39-13 > 2-01-FULL-39-13 > CAZFZJ01. Next base: position 30,746 of record CAZFZJ010000005.1, on the reverse strand, counting down.
TAAGAATATTCAAAAGACCTTCCAAGAAAGGGTTAGCGATGCAACTCAACTAGTAAACCAAGATGCTCCTGGAAGATCAATGCAAGCACCAAATCCAATGCCAAATCCTTACGAAGGGTTAACGGGCAAAAATGAAGAGGAGAACTATAAATCTGGAACAATTATCCTAACTCAAAGGTCTACGAGCAAACCAGAAGGCCAATTGTTAAGAGAAAACCAGGGGATAAATGGCCAAACGCCAACCCAGCAGCAGATCTAATAGCTAATTTTATCGCCAACTTGGATATTCATAGATTTTACAGTTCCGGCGTTTAATTCGAGAACATATTTTGCCGGCCTTGTTGGAATAATGGAATTGCAAACTGCTCCAACTATATTAGAGCATGGCATTGCATTCTCGTATATATAAACAATATTAAAATCACTATCAATCCAAACTATATCAAGAGGAATTAAAGTGTTCTTCATCCAAAACGGATATATTCCCATCGAATCAAACACAAATAACATGCCATGTTTAGGATCCATATCTTTTCGATTCATTAAACCTAGTTGTCTTTTGTATTGATTATCAGCAATTTCTACTTCCAATTCGGCTTTCCCAATTATTTTTAGTGCTTTAAAATCGGCTTTTTTGGAAGATTCAGGCGTCTTTAATACTTTGAAATAATCCATCAAATAGAACCCAATCGATAGGATTACAACTAAGGCTAGGATGGCATATATCATCTGCATATTGGTTTTCATTATCGGCACTCGTTAGAATATTCTATAATTCTAGTTTATAATATATCACTGCAGATGAAACAAACTAATTTATACAGAAAAATCCTTGAAATTGGTGCGAAATACGGCATTTCTACAACAGATTTAGTAACTTTTTTTGCTGTTTTGAGCGAGGGAGCTGTTAAAAGCGTTGATTTAACGACCAAAACAGGACTATCTAAGGCACTTTTAACATACCTAAAGAAAGAATTTACCTCCTATCTTCGGCCTATTTCGCAATATACAGAGCTAAACGAGCACGGGATTGTGGCGTATCATGAATTACAATCTATACTAAAAAGTGATTTTACCCCATTAAACTCACTTATAGATGAAATTATTTCAAATCGTCCAGAACAAGCTAGAGAATTTGATCAATTTCACGCGACAAAAGAAACCGTATTGAAACGTGTGGAATATATGAATTTTAATCATGATCTAAGAGGCAAAGATATTGTCTTTCTTGGGGATGATGATTTCGTCTCTGTCGCAATTGCAAGCCTAAATATTGCAAATTCAATTACGGTCTTTGAAATCGATAAACGAATCATTTCTTCTATAAAAAATCTTTCTGAAAAATATAGATTTGAGATAAATATAAAACCTATCGATTTATTTAATAAACCTGAAGTAGAAATGCAAAATACCGCAGATATAGTTTTTACTGATCCCCCATACACAAAAGAGGGTATGACATTATTTTTATCAAGGGCAATTCAAGCTCTTAAATATAAAAACAAAAATGGCAGAATCTATTTTTGTTATGGAAACAGCGATTTATCAAAAGAAAAATTTATCTCAATTCAAGACGTAATTACAAGATCAGGACTTATGATCAAATCAGCAATCGATAAATTTAACAAATATTATGGAGCAGATTCGATTGGGAATGCTAGCAGTTTATATATTGCTGAGACTACACCGAAAACGCTTCCGTTAGTTAAAGGTAAATTCAATGGGAAACTCTACACAAACGATTAATCAATTAAGCATAAATATAATAACTACAAAACGATTTATAGATTCTGAAGAATATTTCAAAGAACTTTCGGATAAATTTCTGAAAGATTTTGGACTAACCTGTATTGAAACAATTACACATAAATTTGCACCTCAAGGAACAACTCTTGTCTCCATTTTAAGTGAATCACATCTCGCGATACATACCTGGCCTGAAAAAAATTCTATCCACATTGATTTAGTGTCTTGTAAAAAAATCGACTCAATAAAAGTGAAAGGCTATTTACAATCATCAATACCCAATGTTAAAACAATTGAGATTTTAGTAGACTCTACTATTGAAATTTAAGCAACTGGTTTAGGAACCGATACTGTAAATTTTTCGTGATAAATATTTTGAGATGGGACACCTTGGCTTAAGAGAGTTTGACTAACATCTTGGACCATAAATGGATTCCCACAAATAAAATATTGTGCATTTTTATCGATTTTTAAGAATGAGGTTACACGCCCGACTGCAACATGTGATCCTTCAACATTTGATTCCTGAGAAAAGCAAAGTTTATAGTCAGAATTCTGAAGAGATTTAAATAAATTCGACAATACATCCTCATAAAAACTTTCACTATGATCCCTAACCCCAAAAAGAAGCTCCACGCGACCCTTAAAACCGTCCTCTTTGAGTTTAAATAGCATTGCTAATATTGGTGCTAAGCCAGTTCCTGTAGCAATAAAAATAAGCTTCTCTGCCAGTTGCTCTGGTAAAACAAAACGCCCTGAAGGCCCGACAAATTCCATTTGATCACCTACTTGTGCATTATTAATAAAATCAGATCCTAACCCACGATGACCAATTGAAACAATTAATTTTATGGAATCTCTTTCAGAAGCAGATGAGGCTATCGAATAAGATCTAAAATTCTTATCGCTAACTTTAAGTGAAATAAATTGTCCTGGTAAAAATTCAAAGTTATCTAATCCACCGAGTTCAATCAATGCAACTTTCTTGTTCAGATTTTCTTTACGAACAAGTTTTGCCGTTATTTTACGTGGGGGTGGGAAATCAATCATTGCGTAGTAGTAACAATTTTACTTTCAGAAGGCATTGCTGATTGAATATTGGAAGCCTTTTGAGTTTGGGAAATTGGCTTAGGTGTAGGCAAAAAATATTTTTTACCGAAAATCCTTAAGAAAATTAAAAATGTTACCTGAACAACTGACCAAACGTATATTGCTATCATCCAAGGTTCTTTGGTATCTGTTCCTGCTGTGATGCCATGAACAACGAACAGTATGAAAAAGAAAAAACTTGAATAATGAATGGTTCTCCATATTTTAACCGATACAATTTTTCGTCTGAAGTGTGATGTAAGAATTAAGATAACGGCTAAATACAAAGCGATGCCTCCTCACCCGATCGGAACCCTTAAATCAAAACCTAAAGCACTAACAATTTCTCGCTGAACAGTGAACGGTACGAAGACTTCAAATGGCGTAAGCTGAATAAATTCATCAAACATTAGCGACATAAAATGTATTATCAATAGTGTAAAGGCAATAAATGTAGCATTAAACGAATGTACTTTTAAAGCATCGGGAGTCTTTAAAATGGGTACTTTTAACAAAACTTTAGAAGTCATTAATAAGCCCATCGAAATTACTAATGTAAACATAATAAATGAGGCAATTCCAGAAACGCGTGCGATATACCATGCCCATGGGGCATCCTCGTTTATTAATTTAATCTGACCTACAACATTCTGATTAATAGAATTATCATTGGGGTCTAATGGATCTGTTTTATCAATAAAAATCTCTTGATAATCATGCACCCCATCACCATCAGTATCAGATAATTCAGGATTTGTCTTATAGGTTTCTATTTCAACCTGATCAGATAAGCCATCAAAATCTCTGTCAATCAATCGCGCATCTATTTGCGCCATCGAAACAGAGACCTGGGTAGAGATCAGAACCGCCAATAAAATGAATGTTTTGACAGTTTTACTTATAGATATATTTTTCTGCATTATTTATATAAACGAAATTTTTACTATTATTTACTAATATAGCATCAATGCTGTGTAGGATTGCGAACTCCATTCCGAGTTTTTCACCCAAAATCAAAATGGTTTTCGCAAAAACATCAGCATCAGTTGCATTATCTGCAACAACTGTAACACATATTAAACTATTATCGACACTTTTTTTACTATTATTATTTATTAAATGGTTTTTTGAAATTCCACCTTTGTTCCATTTGCGCTTATTAATACCGGATGTAGCAATGGCTTTATCTTTGACTAGCAAGGTTGGCATTTCAATTTGTATTTCAAATGGGTTTTCTATTTCAATAGCCCAATATGGATAATTATTTTCTTTGTCAACACCACCTAAATACATATCGCCTCCAAGCTCGACACAAAAATTCTCATACTTCTTTGACATAAGCCCAGCAATCTTATCCGCAATATAACCTTTTCCAATACCTCCCAAATCTATCAAAAGCATCGTCGGCTTCATAGCAGTATTCCCATGTATTTCTAATTCATCAAAATCAGTAGTGTAAGAGTTTGCTTCAATTTGAAACTCTTTGTTTATATAATTTTCAAATTTAGATTTCACATATCCCTCTTTTAATAAAAATGGAAGAAGAGCAGGATTAAAAACGCCATTGGTCAAATCGTAATATTTTTTTGAGAGTAGCAATAAATCTTTAAACTCATCATCAATTACCATTTTCGAGGATTGATTAAATTGGTTAAGTAAGCTTTCTGATTTGAATCGAGAAAAACGATCCTCAAACTTTTTGATGATTTGGATATAATGCTGTAGATCACTCTCCATCTCAAAAGGATCAATATTATCAGATGAAATTGATAGATAAATATCGGTGCCTAGAATTTTAGACCCACGAATATATTTATACATAAGATTAGGCTATTCTAAAGAATCCAAAATCCCATTGCGGTTCTGGTCTTCAAAGGTTAAGTAAAGATAATCATCTTCACCTGGATGGTCATCGGAAACATTAGGAACTCCATCATCATCGTCATCAGTAAAAAAATTCTGTTCTGGAATATTTGGATTAGGATCTAACGCATCAACCAATTTATCACCATCAGAGTCAACGTCAAAACCCGGATCTACTATTGTTATGTATCTGATCACGGGTTTTGTTATTGTGGTCTGGGCAGGACCTAGTGTTGTCTTATTTGGAACAACTTCCTTAATTATATACTCAATCTTTTGTTCGTCATCATCTTGTGTTTTATATCGGTCATCATCTTCTTTCTCGTTATCTTCGTCATCATCTTCAGCAAATATTACCGTCGGTTTGGCAAAACTTAATAAATCAAACCGCAATGTTGAATATGAGAGTAAAAATAAAAAAATTATTATTAGTCGAAAAAAGTTTTTGAATTTCATGATGCAGAAGTTTTTGGTGTTGAACTAGGTTTTGCTACTGATATTGTTTTTTTAACTGTCTGGGTCTTAGTTGTTGTACCTGAACCTGTTACTGTACCAATTTGCTGAAAGTTTGTAACCTGAACATTTTCGGTACGTTGTTCAGTTCTTGTATGTTCTTTGATAATCGCTGGCTGTTGTGCCAATAAATCCTCGTACTGCTTTTTAACCTCAATCATCTGTTCTTTGCTCGCTTTTCTTTCTTCCTCAATTTTTAGCAAAAATTCTTCATGTGATCGATTCCATTCCTCTGTGAATCTAATGCGTTCAGCCTGTGCTAATGCTGCTTTTTGAATTTTCTTATCACGTTCCGTCTCTAATACCGCAAAAGATGAGCCTGCAACAACTACAGCTGATGATACAACAACCAATGATTTTATTAATATTGAATTCATAATTTGATTTCGTTACCGTCTTGGCCGATCAACTTAATCGCTCCGGTCGGGCATGATTTTGCAGCATCAATTAGTTCCTCATCGGTATGGTTCATGGCGGTGGGTAAAATTTCAGCTATTCCCTGAGAGGTTAATTGAAACGCCTGGCTTGCAAGTGCGACACAAGTCGCCGCTCCTATACAAGCGTTTGCATCAACTACAATTTTGGTTATTTTTCGATTGGCGCTATCTGACATAGTCCGATTGTAGCATACCAAATCAAGCAACACATGTGTTTCTATAATAAGAGATTGATATAATTAATATCTATGCAAATACCTAGTATTTATGGAATTCAAGGAGGTAAAGGCAGTTTTAATGAAGAGGCGCTTCGTGCGTATTGTAAGAGAGAATTAATTGCGGACTTTGAAATATCCTATTTATATACAACCAAGAAGGTTCTAAAGAGCATCTCTTCAGGAGAGATTGACTTCGGAATTTTCGCAATTGTAAATAGTGTTGGAGGATTGGTGGAAGAAACGTTAGAAGTCATCGGATCTTTCACTTATAAAGTTCATAGTCAGATTACTATCCCCATTAATCACTTTTTGATGAAACGAACAGATATTAGTACTAATCAAATACAAACGATCACTGCACATCCACAAGTCTTAACACAATGTAAAAATAATCTATCAAAAAAATATTCAGGATATAAACTGCAATCCGGCTCAAGAGAATATATTGACACCGCAAAAGCTGCAGAGGCACTTTTTGAAGGAAAAATTGACCTACATACTTATATATTAGGACCAAAAGTACTTGCAGAAATATACGGTTTTGACATCGTTGCAGAAAACCTGCAAGATAGAGATGACAACCGTACAACTTTTTTGATCGTGAAAAAATAATGGAACTAGCAAAGCTTACCCCCGAAGAAGAACGTATAATAATTCACAAAGGTACTGAAAGACCTTTTAGTGGAGAATATGAAAACTTTTTCCAAGAAGGTATATATGTCTGCCGAAGATGCGGGACACCCCTATATGAATCAAAAGATAAATTTAATGCTCATTGTGGTTGGCCAAGTTTTGATGATGAAATTCCTGGTGCGGTGAGTCGATCTACCGATGCAGATGGTCACCGAATAGAGATTACGTGCGCCGCTTGCGGCGCACACCTAGGTCATGTTTTTTTCGGTGAAAAATTCACCGAAAAAAACGCTCGTCATTGTGTAAATTCTATTTCGTTAAAATTTATTCCCAAAAATAACGATGGAAACAAATAACCAAACAATAATACTCGGAAGTGGATGCTTCTGGTGCACAGAGGCAATATTCAAAAATCTTAAAGGAGTAGAAAACGTAACTCCAGGGTATTCAGGAGGAACTCTCCCCAACCCGACTTACAAAGAAGTTTGCAAAGGTGATTCAGACCACGCAGAAGTTATAAAAGTAGAATATAATCCAAGAATCATTGATACTGCACAACTACTAAAAATATTTTTTGCCTCACATAATCCAACAACATTAAATCGACAAGGCAACGACGTTGGCACTCAATATCGATCTGTAATCTTTTACACAACAGACGAACAAAAACGGACTGCAGAAATGATAATTAAAAAACTACAATTTGAAAAAACTTTTGATGACCCAATCGTTACACAAATAGAATCGGCAAAAGAATTTTATCCAGCAGAAGATTATCATCAGAATTATTATGCAAATAACAAAACCGCACCCTATTGTATGTTTGTAATATCTCCAAAAATGGCCAAGTTTAGGCTAAAATTTAAAGATTTACTTAAGAGATAGATTTTTGAGCTGACAAAATAATTTCGGTTAGTTTGCTTTGATCTGTTATCAATTTTTCTCCTCATTATGATAAATTGTTCCACCAAGTCGAATTTTCAAATCGTATTTCTTCACCAAATTATCGATTAGAATGTTTAGTTCATCTCGATATGATTTATTCTTAGATAAATAGAACTTTTCTAAAATTGCAGGTTCAATATCTTTCATCTCGTGTAAAAATCTTTCAAGTATATACTTCCTTAAATTAATATCCTCAACATAGACTTCGCTTGTACCGGCGTCTTTGATTCTTTTAAAGAGCTCATCGAGCATACCTTCCTCGTTTACAAAATGTGGTAATAAAGGACCTACAAATGCATATGTTGGAATGCTATTTTTATTTAATTCCTTTAGAGCTTTAAATCGTTCAGATACATTTGGCGCGTTTTTTTCAAAATATCTGGAGATCGAGTCATCGGTAGAGGTTATTGTTAAACCAACGTCAGGGTTTTTCAATTTTACAAAAATATCGATACCTCTTAATACTAAAGGGGATTTTGTTAATATACCGACCGTTCCTTCAAATTTATAATCGACAAGAACTTCAAGACAACGTCGTGTTAATTTATATTTTGCCTCGAAACCTTGATAAGGATCTGTGACCGAACTAAAAAATAACGTCTTATTCTTCCCTTTGTTTGGAATTTTTGATAGCTCCTTTTTTAAGAGTTCAGGAGCATTAACTTTCGCAAAGACATAATTTCCCCAGTCGTTAACATCTTCGCCAACGAATCTCCCCATGAAACTTGCATAGCAGTACGTACAACCAAAAGCACATCCTGTATATGGATTGATGACATAATCACAATCTGGAAGCTTTGAATCCTGTAAAACCGATTTTGCGGTTACCTCTTTAAATTTGATCATGTTTCTTAATTATAATATATGAGAGTATGTAATTATGTTAATGAAGCTATTATCTTTTTTATTATTTAGCAGTCTTTCGGTTTTGATAAGCTGTTATATTGTCCCTGGAGCTTCGGTTGAATCAATCTGGGCTGCCGTTATAGTTGCGATCGTTCTTTCAGTCGTAAATACATTTTTAAAACCAATTCTAGTACTTATTACATTACCGATCTCAATACTCACGCTGGGAATTTTCTATGTGTTTCTAAATCTTTTTCTGTTATTTCTTGTTGACGGGTTAGTTCCAGGATTTCACTAGACTCAATTTGGGCAGCCATCATGTTTAGCATTGTGATCTCTATTACTTCATGGCTAATTAATCTAATCATCGGTAAATAAATCCGCTTTACACCCATGAAGGTTGTAACTTCTTGATAATATGCTAGATTCAATGCATGACTAAAAAAATAATAATTCCGGTCGCGATATTAATGATAGCAATTGGATCGATACTTACATTTGAATTACCAGGCAACCAAACGCAATCTAATAATCAGGAACCTGATAAAACACCTCAAAGTGAAAATATTGCTCCCGAAAAGAGTGACTCCAAAAAACTTGACTTATCGAACCAAGGCCTAACCACCTTTTCCCCATGAGTATTACAAATACAAATAGATCCGCTACCATACTTGACCTTTCAGGAAACGAAATAAGAACAATTCCTTCAGAGATCGGTAAGCTTTCGAATCTACAAGAACTCTATTTACAAAATAATAGACTTGATTCATTAGCCGCAGAAGTCGGGCAATTTAAGGAACTTAAAATCTTAGACGTTAGTAATAATCAAATAACCGGAATCCCTGGTGAAATTGGACACTTACGAAATCTGCAAATTTTAAATCTTTCAGATAACGGAATAACCGATATCCCAAATGAATTTTATGAATTAAAAAATGCTTCTGAGATAAATTTATCTGGTAACCCTATTAATCAGTCAAAAATTGATGAGCTTCGAAAACAACTCCCAGGTGTTTCGATTGTCTTTTAAAGGATTTTAATATTTTTTTCAGCAAGGGTTAATACTTCTTTTGCTTTTTCGACATACTGCTCGTATTCTCTTGGCAACCCTTCGGGGAATAAAACATTTATTCTTTTAGGATTCAACCAATACATTTGTAATCCATCAGAATATACTCCATGAGCAAAATAATTGCGAAGTTTCTTTCCTGTTACAAAATATCCAACCGATTCTAAAGCTTTCCTTGAAGCAATATTATTTTCGGCCAAACTAGAAGACATAATATTTCGGCTCAAAGAATTTACTGCATACCAAGTTCTAATTAAATGTGCTTGAGTAGCGATACCTTTACCCCACCATTTTTGATCCATTATCTGAATTTCGGTACTGCAAGAACCGTCATTTGTAATATTATGAATTGCGGTATATCCAACAGGATCTTTTTGGCCGTCGGGAATTATCACCCACGAAACTGATTTTGGTGCTTTACGGATTTGTTCAAATAATTCATCCTCATCTTCTTTTGTCCTACCATACGGGCCAGCGGTATACTCATGTACCGCTAACGAGGATTCTAGATCAGCAAATAATTCTGAATACTCTCTTTTGTATGGAGCTAATGTGACTCCAACTTCTTTGGTTTTAATGTAAAGTTTTGGTCCGACCATTTACCAATTATACTCTCTACGAATCATTTTGATTATAATTATCTTATGGTAGAATCTTTTGATGTTTGCATTGTGGGCGCTGGACCTGCGGGTTGCTATTTAGCTCAGAAGCTAGCAAACACTCATTCGGTTCTACTGATCGAAAAAAACGAATCAGTACGAACAAATAATTTTTCATCGGCCGGAATGCCGAAATTTTTCCTAAATAAATTTGATATCCCAAAAGAATCAATTGCATCTGAGTGGAATTCTATTGATATAGTTGGGACAAAAGCACATGCCAAATGGGAATCAGAAGAAGCACTTGGAGCCGTTTTGGAATTTTATAAACTCAAACAATACTATTTGAATAAAGCTACGGTACTTGGAGCAGAGGTAAAATTTGCAACAGAATATATTTCTCACAACATACAAGAAAACAAGATTCATATAAGGATAAAAAATGAGACAGAAAATTGGGGAATAAATGCAAATATATTGGTGGATGCAACTGGTGCAAGCAATTCAATCCTAAACAAAGATAATCATAGAAAGGAAATCGCCACAGGAGTCGAATATAGAATTCGTGCAAAACTCAACGATGATAAATTCAAACATAAACTAGTCTTT
>CAZFZJ010000005.1:8881-20161 GCA_964523665.1 uncultured Candidatus Saccharibacteria bacterium | reverse complement strand
AGGTCCTAAATGGTCTCCAAGTGGATATGGTTGGATATTTCCAATGGGACATGATGAATATAAAGTCGGCGTCGGGCTTGTTAAAAAACAATATTTTAAAGACATGGAAAGGTACACCGAAAAAATTATTAATGAATACCTCGGCATAATAGAATACGAGCTCCTCGACAAGCATGGTGGAACCCTAACTTTTTCGAATAACAATGGCGTTCATTACTACTCAGATAAAATTATTGGGATTGGTGATTCAGTATATACCGTTAACCCTCTAGGAGGAGAAGGTATACGACATGCGTTAATAAGTGCTGATATCGCATCAGAATACATCATGGAATATTTGAATGGAAAAATTGATGCCCTCCAAAGATATGCAGCGCATATAAAAAAGATCAAAGGGATAAAATGGAAATTTTCAAAATTTTCGGCAGATATTGTGTACAAACATTTTGACGAATACAAAACCAATCGGTTAATTTACCTAACGCAAGAACTTAGCACAAATGAAATCATCGATGTTTTATTTGGATATCGATATTTCAAAGTAACAACCAAATTGGTCTTGAAAGTTATCAAGAACAGACTTAATAGGCTTTGGAAGTAGTCCCAGGTCATCTTTCCACAAATTCATAACATATTTGCCTTGATAATTATAAAGATCAATAATTCGCTCCTTTGCTGAAGCGTCGGCATTAGTGATATTCTCTTAAGATGTTTGGGCAATTGATTAAATGTATAAAACAAAGCCGTTTCTGGAATCTGAATGAATCTGGGACTTTTTCTGTAAATTGTTATTTTTTCATATTATAAGGATATAAGAATTCTGGTGGGCGGACTAGGACTCGAACCTAGAACCTCCAAGGTATAAGCTTGATGCTCTAACCAGTTGAGCTATCCGCCCGAGGGTAGAGAAACTTTGCTTGAAGGTATTTACTACTCAACTGCACCAAGCAGAGATATTTTAACACTTACAAAAAGCTTATGAAATAGAGATTTTTATGAAGATAATATTATTCTTTTGAAGTAACAATCTTCGTTTTACCGTCTTTTGAATAGATCGAAACTGCACGAGAACCAATTTGCTGCATAATCTGATCTAAACCAACATAATCGGAATATTTTTTAATTGCCCACTCGGTAATATAATCCCATGTTCTAGACTCGGTCTTCTTATATATCATCACACTACCGAGCTTTGGTAAATCTTGCATAACCCCAACATATAAACCATCTTGACTTAAATTAGGAAGATTACCTTCAGAAGATTCAACCATTTGATCTAAATACACCTTAGAATTTGAAATTAAAATATAATTCTCATCATCAATCTTTTTAAGATCCACCAAATAACTGGAATAAATTGACTTAGGATTCTGTGAGAGTTTCTTATATGCATCCATAATTTTTGCTGCAAACTTTTCATCTTTAGTGCTTAAAATTAATCCCCATTTATCAAAATTATTCTCAGGGAATATCATTGAGAAAGACTTCTCAAAATACACTTCAAAATCATCATCACTTAAATCGAAATCCTTCTTCAGTTGATCATATATATCTCCTTGGTCAACTACGTTTTTTAAGAAGTCTTTAAAATCAAACATCTCAATAAGCATATTCGTGTCCGGTGCAGCAAAAACAGCGAAATCTATTTTTTCAAAATTACCCTCCTTTAAATCTGTTGCTAATTCCAGAGTTCTCTCAACCCCTGTTGCCTCAGTCGCTTTAAGATTCGCCATAATCGTATCAACATCAACGCCAGCTTTAGCTGTTTCAACCTCACCAGGTTTCATGTACTGAAGGTTCTTGAAATATAAGAAATAAGAGGAAATCCCTATTACCATCAACAGTATCAGTAACAGTGAGGCCATTAGAAGAATATGTCTTTTTTTACTGGGATTTATTGGATCAGCTTCAACATTTGTGGGCTCTGCACTATTAGTTAAAAGATCATAGTCCTGAGCCACAAGTTCATCAAAGATTGATTTCACCTCTTTTTTTGACTCCATGGAACCAAAAGCTTCCTCATCTTTTTTCTTTTTATCTATGTTATGCCCACAATTCAAACAGTAATCGGTTTTCATAACCGCACCACATTTTGGGCATATTTCAAAACCTCCTAATTCCATACAATCATTGTGTTGGAAAGTTGCTCGCTAGTCAACTATGCGCATAGACAAATTAATATCTGTCTCTTTTATAGTTACCGACTCTGTTATTGTTATTGCTTGGTCGGCCACCACTTCGACGATCATTATAACCGCCACTTCGAGGCTTAAATTCTCTAGAAGCTGGTTCTATATATCCTTCAGGCTTTTCTTCTAAGGCCTTCATAGATAACGAGATTTTACCTCCATCAAGAGATTTAACTTTTGCTACGACATGATCACCAAGTTTTACCTTTTGAGAAATGTCATCAACAAATTCATAAGAATATTCTGAAACATGAACTAGCCCTTCTTGTTTAGGTGCCAATTCGACAAAAAATCCATAAGGTTCAACTCTTGTTATGACTCCATCGTAAACTTCTCCTTCTTTGATTTCTCTAGTCATTCGGGCAATTAAATCTTTTGCCTTTGCTAAATCATCAAAGTTTGTAGCAACAATCGAGACAACTCCTCCTTCGGGTGTTTCATCAACATCGATCTGAGTATTTGTTTGCTCCATCAAACCTCTAACTGTATTCCCACCACTTCCAATAATTAAGCCAATCTGATCTTTAGCGATTTTAACCATATCAATTTTCGGCACAAATTCGCCTAATTCTTTTCGCGGTTCTTTAATAGCACCTTCAATAACATCAATGACTTTCAATCTGGCGGTTTTTGAAACTTCAAACATTCTATCTAATAGCTCAATTGGAATACCTGCTAATTTCAATTCTAATTGTATTGCCGTCATCCCTTCTCTGGTACCTGCTAATTTGAAATCCATATACCCTGCAAAATCCTCAATCCCCATAATATCCGTCAGTAATTTAAAATCCTCCGGCTTTGGATCTTCAATATCCTTATCAACAAAAAGGCCGACACCAATACCACCAACTGGGGCTTTAATTGGAACACCTGCATCCATTAATGCCAATGTAGATCCGCAAGTTGCAGCCATTGATGTCGAACCATTAGAAGTCAAAATTTCTGAAACCATTCTAATGGTGTATGGGAATTCGTCTTCTGAAGGCAATACCGGAAGAATAGCTTTTTCAGCTAATAATCCATGTCCAATTTCTCGTCTTCCAACCCCACCCATTTTCCCAGTTTCACCTGTTGAATATGGGGGGAAGTTGTAATGATGGAAATATCTCTTTTTTTGTTCTCCATGCATCCCTTGGATTATTAATTTCTCAGTCACGGCTCCAAGTGTTGCAATAGTGAGTGACTGGGTTAGACCTCGTGTGAACATTCCTGAGCCATGTACTCTGGGTAATAAACCAACTTCTGCTGAAAGATCTCTAATTTGATCATATGCACGGCCATCTAATCTTGAATTTCTTTCAATTACAATTTTGCGTACCCAATCCTTTTGGATTTCAGCAAAAATCATCATTATTTGTGCATGTGAATATTTTCCATTCGAAATGTATTCACTCCCTATTTCGTTTGCGAAATCTGACAAAACATTCTGCCATTCTATCCCTGTATATGAAATACCCTGTTTATTCAATTCATCGCACTTAGCTATAACTTTTTCTGCAAATAGATTTTTAACTTCTTCTGTTAACCAAGATTTTTGATATTCCTTTACTTTAACGTCTCCCTTTCTTGCAAAATCTTCTAAAAGATCAAATAATGCTTCCGTAAGTTTAGAACCACCTTTGATCGCTGAAACAACTTCTGCTTCAGGAACAATATGTCCATGTGCCTCTAAAGCTTGAACTTTCTTACCTCTTTCTAAGTATGAAACAATCATATCTAATCTCGAATTGTCATTTGAGTTAGCTAGATCGTATACGACTTCTTTTCCTTCTAACTGAGAAATTCTTAAAGGAACAATTGGACCTTTAAATGGCAATCCGGTTATAGATAACGCAGCAGAAACGCCTAGGAATCCAACCAAAATTGGGCTATTCACGCCATCTGAAGATAAAACTGTAAGTACAATTTGTGTATCGTCTTTAAAATCTTTAGGGAATAACGGCCTTATTGCATGATCGATTAAACGCCCTTCAACAATTGCCTGGTCATTGGGTTTACCTTCTCTTCTTGTAAATCTTGAACCAGATAACACACCTCCCGCGTAATATCGTTCTTCAAAATCAATCTTTAACGGCAAAAAATCCACATCATCAGCACTAGGCCTTGAAACCACGGTAACTAATACTACTGTATCACCAACACGTGCCTGTACGGCAGCATCGGCTAACATTGCGAAACCTCCCGTTTTTAGGGATACTTTTTGTCCGGCAAATTCACACTCGGACGTGATCTTTAGATGTTTATTCATATTTTTATCTGGGATATATAGGCAGAGAAGATAAGACTTCGTAATCAAATAATTATCGAGTAACGCTCAACAAATATTCAACTACGAATATCTTCCTGGTTTATCCCTTTATTTTTAATTTTTTAACTAAACTGTCATAAACTGAATACTGCTTGGTCTTCAAGTAATTTAAAAGCTTTCTTCGTTTATTTACCAAATGCAAAAGCCCTCTCCTAGAGTGGAAGTCTTTTTTATGCATTTTAAGGTGTTCTGTTAAGGAGTTGATTCTTTCGGTCAACAACGCAACCTGCACCTCACAAGAGCCAGTATCTTTATCGTCTCTTTGATACTTCTTTATAACTTTTTCTTTGTTTTCTTTCTTTAGTGCCATAAACTCAATAATATTAGCAAAAACATACTATTTTTGCAAATCAAACTTTATATAGTATTTACTGTGACGCATCAACCTCTATTTGGAGAGCTGGCTTCTCTACCTCTGCTGTTTTGTGAAGGCCGTAGAGCAATATCGTTGATATTACTGCATTCGGGGTGTATTTCCAATCAGCAAATTTTCTTAAAATTAAACTGATAATTGATTCTGATTCAGGATAAACAATATTAATCTGACCATATTGTTTATTTGCTATGTGTGTATCTATATTCACGAGATAGCTTTCTTCGATATCCTTTTTATTTTTCTCATAAAAATCACCTAATTTGCGTGGATCAGGGATTCCAACCATTATAATCATATCCACATCTTCACCAGATGTCTCATATTTGATTTTATTGGGATCAAAACTTCTGTTAATGGGCTTTAATTCCATAATAAGTTTATGATCATCTGTCTTTTCCCATTGAAGCGAATCAATATCCGTATTTTTATAATCAATTATTATCTTGAGCTTTTTATTGGATAAAGTTTCGCGAATCTCAGCATATTCAGAATAGATCGTATCGACGGAATCAAGATCTCCAGCATAGACTACAAAAGGAGTCTTATTATATCTCTCTTTAATAAAAAGAGATAATGCCACACCTGCATTTAATGCTTTTTGATCACCGTTTGTACAAATTGCGATGGTCTTTACATTATTTAGTTGTTCAAAAAAAGATTTCCCTCTAGCTGTTTTTTTTCCCATATCTTCCTCCTGATTCAGAGTAACCCTAAATAGTAGCAACAATCGTCTATTCTGTCAAATTTTGATGAAAATTTGGGAGAATATCTATAAAACCTCAATTCTATCATCGAGCTGGATATCTTTAACTTCGGTTTTAAACAAGAGGCCGCATTCTTCACCTTTTTTAGCTACCTCGACTTCGAGCCTGCCAATATGGATACTTTTAATTCTAGCAACTAATACTGGCGCTTCCGAATCACCTCTATAAATTCCGACTCTTTGATTCGGTTTAAATTTTCCCGCCTCAATTAAAACTCCGGCAATTAAATCTCCTGATTTAGGGAGTGTAAAGGTCTCTATGACAAGCCCTCTGCCTTTAATTTTTGCCTCTTCTATTTCGAGAACTCCTTCTAATGCACCCTCAATCTCTTCTAATAATTTATAAATAATGTCGTGTTCACGAATAATGATTTTATTTGAATCAGCCAAACGCTTTACAGAATCATTTACTTGAACTTTAAATGCTAAAATTATTGCTCGACCAGAGGATGCAAGTAAAACATCGGATTCTTTTACCGGGCCAGTGCCCGAAAGTAGAATATTAACCTTTGCCTCATCTAAGGATAATTTTTTCAAAGAAGCAACAATTGCCTCTTCAGTACCAACGGTATCTGCACGAACCACTAGATTTAGAATTTTAACAGACCCATCATCAACCAATTGGGCTTCATCTTCTTTAGCTTTTTTTTCTTCAACAAATGTAGCATCTGATTTTAGGTGAACTGTATTTCCAACTGAAGGAACTTCAGAAAAACCTAGGATTTCGGCTGCTTCACCTGAGCTTATCATTTTTACATCTTTTTTATTCCAAGTCGAAAGTGCCTTTACTTTTCCCTCAATCTCCCCAGCAATAATTTCGTCTCCAACGGATAACGTTCCTTGCTTAATAATTACTGAAACCATAACACCTTTTTTTGGATCTTTTTTTGATTCAATTACAACCCCTCTTAGTAAATCAGAATCACTAATGAGATATTTCTCTTTATCCATCTCAACAATTAGGTTAATTACCTCCAATAACTGATCAATATTGGTTCCCTTTAAAGCGGAAACTTCTACGGTTACAATATCTCCACCATACCCTTCAACTAAAATATCGTTTTGAGATAGCTGTTTTTTTACTTTATTGATATCTGCACCGGGTAGATCGATTTTATTTATTGCAACGATAATTGGGACATTCGCAGATTTTGCATGCATGATCGCCTCTTTTGTCTGTGGCATAACGCCATCATTTGCAGCAATTACTAAAATTATAATATCCGCTACTGAACCACCTCTTGATCTCATTGCAGAAAAGGCTTCGTGCCCGGGAGTGTCTATAAAGGTTATCTCGCTACCATCTTTTTCCACAGTATACGCTCCAATATGTTGTGTAATTCCACCTGATTCGCTTTTTACAACATTAGATTTTCGAATCGTACCTAACAACGTCGTTTTACCATGGTCAACATGCCCCCTAATGGTAACAATTGGGGGTCTATATTTTTTCTCCACTACCTGTTTTTTTTCCATTATTATTTTGGGACTAAACAAACAGATTATTCTTTATCTTCTTCTTGTATTTCTGATTCGGATTCTTTTGTTTTTAGCGTAGATTCTGCACCATCAATGTTAATTTTCCATCCTGTTAATTTTGCTGCGAGCCTAACGTTTTGACCATTATTCCCGATAGCAAGTGATAGCTGATCAGCAGAAACTTTTACCCTTGCAGATTTTGTTTCTTCATCAATCACCACATCAATAACATGTGCTGGCTGAAGTGCTGCAGCAATAAACCGATCAATATTACGGCTATGTGCTATGATATCAATCTTCTCTCCATTTAGCTCATCGGTTACAGCCTGAACACGAACCCCTCTTTGACCAATACAAGCGCCCGAGGCATCGATTTTTTCATCTGATGAAGAGACCGCTATTTTTGTTCTTTCGCCGGCTTCACGAGCAATTGACTCTATTTTTACAATACCAGATTGAATTTCTGGAACTTCTTGTGCGAATAAAGCTTCAATAAACTTAGGATCTGATCTCGAAAGAATAATTACAGAGCTCGTTGAACCTTCAGGCTTTCGAACATCCTTAATTAACACCTTCATTCTCTGATTCATTCCGTATCTCTCGTTTTCAATTTTTTCAGATGGAGGCAGAAGACCTTGAGTCTTTCCAATATCCATAACCACAGTGTCTTTGTCTATTCTGAAGATATAACCATTTGCAATTGTACCTATTAGTGATCGATATTCATTCGCTAAAGATTCTTTTTCTGTCTCTCTTATTTTCTGTAAAATAACCTGCTTTGCGGTTTGTGATGCAATACGTCCAAAACCAGCAGGAGTAATATCTTTACCTTCCATCATAATTTTGATTTCGCCGGATTCGACATCAATTGTTGCAGAAATCTTATCTAATTCCTCATCTGAAACTTCATGATCTTTTCTGTATGCAGCAATAAGCGCATCTTTCAAAGTATCCAGCACGTTTTGGACAGAAATATTTCTTTCGCTTGCTACTTGATTAAGTGCGGCGGTAAATTCTGAAATAGCCATATAAATATAATTTGTTAAATAAACAACAAAAAAGGCGAGATTTCCCCGCCAATCCAGATAACTCTTTAGCGTATAAGATACCAAAAAACTCGATATCAGTCAAAAAGCACTAGTCCACGCATCCTAATTGCTCTACACTCATAGATCCTAAATTACTCCAGTCTAGTGTTGTTAAATTCATTTGATTATAATTTCTTGAATACCAATTCATATAAGATGAATCAGTTAAGAAAGGTGGTTCATTTAGCCAAGTATTCGTTGATCTGTCCCAATTTAACCATCTATAATAATACCTACCATCACTAGAATTTTTGACTGAAATCTGCAACGCATTTTTAGAAGTGTTTAGAATATAGTGCAACGAAGAAATATTTTCTGATAATCTATAAGGCAAGTCGGGCGAAACTTTAGTCCATGATCCTATTGTCCAACTTGAAGAAGCTGAATTCCAAGTCAAATATCTAAAATAGAAATCGTTTGCAGAATTATCAACTAATGCCGACTGCTTTAAAACATTATTCGGGAACAAAACGTGATCATAAGATTTGTATCTGGTATTTGGCACAGGTAAATCTTGCGTCCTAAATACCCAATTGTCATTCACAGTATAGGGTACCCAATTACCTGATAATCTTTTATAGTATCTTACATATAGACCCGTACCATCTGTGTTTAATAATGTTATTTTTAAACGTCCATCAGGCAAAACAACACTATCTATATCCCTAGGCGGTGTATTTTCGGGAGTTACATTTGGGATAACATTGTAATTCCATCTATATCTCAAACAAAAATCTTCTTGGATAGGTGCATAGTCTCTCTGAGCACCTGAAATCGAACTAATTTCTGGATCTGAGTTGGAATTTAACGTAAGTGATCCAGTAACAGATGTTCCACCATCTAAACTTTTTATCCGTATCCACCTTGCATTAAAACCTTTTGGAAATACATACTTATACTTTTCTCCTGAATTTACAGTAACCGTTCCATACTTATGAAAATAAGGCAAATTCCGATCTCCACTGTTTTTCCTTGAAGTAAAAGCAACATAAATCTCAAATTTTAAAGCTCGACCGGAAGTATGGTGGAATAGGATATTCTTATCAGAATAACCAGAAATCAATAAAGGTGGCGTCGTTGAACCAGCCGAAAGATTACTAGATCGCCAAAAAGTAATATACCCACTAGGCTTACTAAACTTATATAAATCATCCACTCTACCAAACCAAAGCCCAGCAGTCTTCTCATTATTCGCGGGAATATAGTTTGAAGTTCGATCTAAATTCGGTTTTGCACCTGATAAGACTAACATCCCCCTCCATATATTAAAATCAGATATTAGCTTATTATGCGTTGATATTGGGCGTATATTTATAATTCCTTCCGCCCCAGGAGTATCTTCTGGTATGACATAAAAACTTCCATATGAATTTAATACATATGTGTCAGATAGCAATCTTCTAGATCCTATTTTTTGAGTTACATGAATATCTTGCGCCCTATACCTGTTACTACTAATAGGCAAAGCAAAAACATTACGATTGCTATCATATACCGAAATATAGCCTCCTGAATCAGCATAATCATAATTTCGTGAATTGTTGAGGGAATCAATTGCGTTAATCCTACTTGAAGCATTATCCACCTTAGTAAACTTTAAGAGGTTTTCAGAAGAATTTTGATCGGACTCATTTGCTCCAAGTGTAAACAGAGAAGAAGATGTCTTTGAAACTTGACCATTCGCTAATGAGTAGATGTTAGAGACATATTCCATATACCTTCCCTTTGGAACTATGATTCCGCGATCACTAGACATGTCAGAACTAGTAATATCAAGCAAAGGATTGAAGATATTGTCATTGGTATTTTTTAATAATTCCGGCGTTTCCAAGAATAGAAGCGCCGTTATCTTAGAATTAATTGAGTAAGATTTAAGTCTTAGCCATTTAGCAGTTGAATTAGCAGGAAGTATATAATACGAATAAGCACCGGGCATCACATGCACCCTACTTAATTCGGACCAATTATCACCGTCTCCTATTTCAACCCCTACATCTAATCTACCTTCATTCCCTGCATTTTTAAAATGCACAACCCTTTCGGTATATCCTCCTATAAAAAATGAATCTGAAACATCGCCTGAACGTAGAGATTGATCTAGCCATAAAGCGCCATCACCATACCACTGTCCTGATTCTGTAATTTTTGAATATGGTAAAAACTCTATATTAGAAACAGGTATCTCAACGAAATCTTGCTCCTTCGTATTTATTATAGATAAATCATTTCCCGCAACGGCAAAAGTTGAATCATCCACTTTTTCTATATCATTTACGGTCTTCAAGTGCGTAGTTTTAGGCGTTATTTCACCGAGACGTTGCGCCGAGAATTTGTCTGTTATTTCGATATAAGATCCATACATATTAGCTAAATATTTAGAATCATTTATCTTCATAATACGTGGCCATTCAGTAGACCAGCCATGAACCGCATGATAGTTATGAAAACTCTTCGCGAAACGAAGGTCAGTTGTAACGTTTTGAGAATTTTTGACTTTAAGTATTACCGATTTAGTATCCCAACCCAACATCCAAATATTAGAGTTATCCGGCGAACTTTCGATATCATTAAAATTCGTTGGCATCACAGTATTCCAACTCGAAGGTGAACCTATATTCTTTGACACATCATAATACTCACCTAACCCGCCATATTGCACAATATTATTGATAACGTTTTTACCATTATTAGCGATAAATACAGATCTTCCATTCGCATAATAAATATCCTTACCATGAGAACCCTGTACTAATGGTGACGATATATAGTTCCTATCGGCATTAGCCAGGACATTTTCATCTACATGCAAAGTAGTCACCTGATATGAATTCATATCAACAGAATACAATCCCTGCTCCATTGTATATACAAGAGCAGAATTGGGCCTATTAGGATTTTTAGTAATTGCGGTTATTCTTCCTGGTAATTCTGATACAGGGGAGAAGGCTTTAACAACTCTATTTGACGATATTATATAAGGGCCAAAGAATAGTTTGTTTAAATCAGAATTATAATATTCACCGGCATGGGTGCCTCCCACAGAGATACTTCCAATCGGATATTCCGTTTTAGTTTTT
>CAZFZJ010000005.1:5330-8848 GCA_964523665.1 uncultured Candidatus Saccharibacteria bacterium | reverse complement strand
TATGAGCTCCCTTCCAGAAATGAGATGGGTATGTCAAAACCCAAAGCGTACCATTCATATTATAAAGAGCCCCGATACCTAGTTCGCTATATATAAGAGCTTGTGTTTGCTGATTTTTTTGTTCGTCATTTCGACTACCAAACATTGCCAAATGTGGATAAATCCCGCTAATAGATGTTTGATTGGAAGTCGTCGCTATTGAATTTTGATCGGGTAATAAATTCTGATCATTTAATAAACCTACACTTACTCTAGTCCATCCCGCAAAACTTCTAAAAATCGGACTTTTAACACTGTTAAAATCCAAAAACAAAGCCAATGACAATACAAAAACCAGCGACAAGACTAAAGAATATATAGGGCTTATTTTCATTTACTACAATGGTAATTATATTCAAACTGAATTGCAATAGGCCGTTCGAAAGTGGATTCTTTTAAGTATCAAGGGTAGAATGTGATTGGATGTATTTATTAACAGCTATAAAACAAATCTTAAAAAAAGATGAAATGCTAATCTATGATCTGGAAAAAGATTTCAAAAGCAACAAACTAAGACTAATAATCAAACTTTTTTCAGAATTTGGAAGCTCATTCTTTATCCTGGCGATTTTTATATTTATTGGATTTCTATACGGATTTGAGATATTTTCGCTAATTGCTATGGTCTATGTTTTTCAACTCTGTATGATCGAAGTAATAAAATTTGTATTTAAAAGGAAACGCCCAAAAACATTTAAGAACGACTTATTTTTAGGGAGAAAGATACTACTGACGACAGGATCATTTCCCTCTGGCCATACATCCAATGCTTTTTGCGCTGCTCTACTACTTTCACTAGTTTTTAATACTAAAATTCCCATAACTTCGATCTTTTTTGTCATCGCGGGATCGGTTGCCATAAGTAGAATTTTCTTAGGCAAACACTATATTTTAGACATTGTGGGAGGAGCGGTTTTAGGTATGATGTTAACAATTATCGGCGTTAAAATTTATGAACTGTCGTATTCACTAATCTTTTTGAGCTAATGTTTATTGACACCCACGCGCATCTCGCAGACACGAAATACAAAAATATTAACAAAATCGTAAATTCCTTCGTAGCAAACAAAATCAATAAGGTCATATCTATTGGCTGTACACATAAAGAGATTAAAAAATCAATTGAGCTCGCAAGAAAATACCCTAAACTTATTTATAGTACAGTTGGGGTATACCCTCTCTACAATGTTGAGGAAAACGAAGGTCTAAACGAAGAAGAATTACTTGCAGAAGTTGAAACTCTAGCCAGCATGAAAGAGGTCATCGCAATAGGAGAATGCGGAATAGATTTGACCGAACCTCCTCCATGGGAAGTAAAAAGAGCTCCGGAAGATCAAAAAAGAATTTTTTCTAGACAAATTTGCATCGCAAAAGATCGCAAAAAACCGGTTATAGTTCATTCCAGGAAGGCGGTCGACGAAACACTTTCGGTAATAGAGCACGAAAATTATTCAGATTTCGTTTGGCACTGTTTTACAGAAGACTCAGAAGTAGCAAAAAGAGTAATTGAGATTGGGGGATATATTTCATTCACAGGAATAATTACATATAAAAATACCGAGAAGATTCATGAAGCAATTCGAGAGGTTCCACTCGAGAAAATCTTTTTAGAAACGGACTGCCCATACCTGACCCCTGACCCATATAGAAAAGCGGGCATAAAATTAAACGAACCCAAATATGTTAAAATTATCGCGGGGAAAATCGCAGAAATAAGGGGTATTTCGCTATCCGAAGTTGAGCGAACAACAACAGAAAATGCAATTAAATTTTTTAAACTAAAATCATATGATGATAGACCCTGAACACAATAAACTCGATAGATTTTTAATGTTCGTACCAGGTTTTTCGTCTTGGATTATGATATTCATGCCTGTTTGGCTCGGTATTTTAGCTCCAAAAGCAGCATCTTTTATATTAACCTTTCTTGCCGTTTATTGGGTATATCTTGCAGTCTCTCATACATACAATTTGTATCGAGGATATTTTAGATATAAAAAAGAAGTATCTACCGACTGGTACTCAAAATTAAGAGAACTTAATTTCGAAAAATTGCCCGACCAAAAATCTCTCCCAGAATCGCTCGAAAAAACAAAGCATCTAATTCTAGTACCTACTGTTCGCGAGGGTTTTGACATTTTAAAGGATACTTTTGGAGCTATCATCGATCAAAACTATCCCACAAAAAATATTCTATTAGTAATTGGGACAGAAGAAAGTGGGCAAGAACAAGTCACAAAAGCAATAGACGAGGCAAAAAAATTTTATGGGGATAAACTCCCGCGGATTTGGCACTTTATTCACCCAAAAGGAATACCGGGAGAAATCGTTGGAGTTGCTTCACCTAATCGGACTTGGGCAGCCAAATCCGCGGTCAAACGACTTCAAGACGAAGGAGAAAACCTTAAAAACTATATCTTTACTACATATGATTCAGACTGGAAAATCCACAAAGAATTTATCCCAAGGCTAACTTATGCTTATTTAACAGATAACAAGCGACTCAACCGATTTTATGAAACGGCAGTTCACCTTTTTAGTAACAATCTTTGGGATGTCCCTGCAATTTCAAGAATTGAATCACATAATATAACACTTGGAATGCTTGCTAATTGGACCTTTTCTCCTTTCTATAAAGAATCCTTTTCTTGCTATTCATCAGCATTACAAACATTAATCGACTGCGACTACTGGGATACAACGATGATTGACGACACTGTTTTTTACTGGAGAGCGTTTATGGCAAGAGACGGCGATTTTTCTGCAAAGCACTTTTACATACCGATTTATGGTGATGCAACGGGAGGAGATAACTACATTAAGGCTCATAAAAATTTATACAAACAACTAGAGCGATGGGGTTGGGGAAGCGTTACTACCGTTATTGCTTTAAAAACAATGATTACACAGTTCCCAAAGAAAGCCACTATCGAAGATAAATTTATGTGGATATATTACAAACTTGAAAGGCATTTAATTCTTCGAACCAGCGTGTTCTTAATGACTTTTGGATTTACTCTTCTTACTTTTGTTAATGTCACAATAAAAAATTCAACGACAGTCTATGCTTTGCCTCAAACACTAAGCTTATTCTTAACCGCAAGCGTTGTAATGCTCTTCCCCATCGGCTATGTTAAATACTTGCTTTATAAGGATTATATTGATAAAAGATGGCCATTATGGAGGAAATCATTAATATTCGTAGAAGGTCCGGTCATTATAATAAATCTGTTAACATTTTCGTTTATCCCTTGGCTATGGGCAGAAACACAAATGATGTTTGGCAAATTACCCAAAGTTACCTTTTATACTCCCAAAAGTCGTTAGGTAGTATAGTATTTAAAAATGAAGCAAAAATTTAAAAACCTTGGAAATATTCTAGAGCTTCTTAACGAGAATATCGTATATCTAGTCCTGAATTTGGGGATAGTATTATCGATTGGAATTTTTGTTTATCTACAACTAGGCAATTTACCATC
>CAZFZJ010000005.1:0-5292 GCA_964523665.1 uncultured Candidatus Saccharibacteria bacterium | reverse complement strand
TATAATCTTCCAAAAGGCGATGGCCAGCTCGCAAGTAAAACTTTCCTTTGGATAATCCCAGCCTTTTCGTTATTTTTTTATCTCGTGAATCTTGTTTTTATAACACTTGAAACCAAACGAGGAGTATATCAGATTGCGAGAATATTTAATTACACTACTACAATAATATTGCTGATCTTAGGCAGTTATCTATATAGAATAGTTACAATCTCAGCCATAAATGCAATGGAAATTCCTCAGATTGTAAAACTAATATTGATCCCAATGCTAGCAGCTTTAGTGGCAAACATAATTGCCACTCCAATCGTAATTAAAATCTCAAAAATCTTCGGATTTATTGACGATCCATTAACTCATAAACATCCTGGCATGATGCTTAAAAAACCAACACCTAGAGCAGGGGGCCTAGCTTATATGATATCAATTCTCATCCCTGGTATTTTGCTATTACCAATTTTAGAGAGCCAAAAAATTGTGGGAATATTAACAGCTGCAATATTATGTGTAATCACGGGGGTTATGGATGATAAAAAAGATATCCACCCAGGTATCAGATTAATTATCCAAGTATTAACAGCTACAATCG
The DNA here is from genome assembly GCA_964523665.1 of uncultured Candidatus Saccharibacteria bacterium. Taxonomy (GTDB): domain Bacteria; phylum Patescibacteriota; class WWE3; order 2-01-FULL-39-13; family 2-01-FULL-39-13; genus CAZFZJ01. The sequence goes on along the minus strand of CAZFZJ010000005.1, from coordinate 4,706 downwards.
CAGTGTTTTCTGGAATAATACTAATCTATATACCAAACCCATTTGGCGATCCAATCATCCTTGATCAATATAAATTTACCTTTACATTTCTAGGAATACACAGCATTTATTATATTTCTGTAATTGTCGCGATCTTCTGGGTTATGACAACAATGAACTTTATGTCATTTGCAAATGGAAGTGATGGCGTTTATGCAGGTCTAGTCTTTGTATCATCATTTGTGATTGCAATCTTAATGTTTCAATCGCTTGATGCAGATCCCGAAATGGCAAAATTTGTTAAATTGGCAGCACTTTCTGCAGGCGCTGCTTTAGGGATGGCCCTGTTTACCTGGCCTCCTCAAAAATTACTTTGGGGATTTGGAGCCACTTCTGCAGGACTTGTAATTGCAACTCTTTCGATAATTGGAAGCACAAAAGTTGCAGTTATGTTACTCGTATTACTGATTCCATTTTTAGATGGATTGGTAGCTATTGTGCGCAGGCTAAAACGAAAACAACTTCCGTTTTGGGGTGATAGGGAGCATTTTCATCATAAATTACTATTTAGATTGGGATGGTCAAAATCCAAAGTCGCAACTTTCTATTGGATCTCCACAATATTTTTAGGAACGATCGGGATATTATCTTCAGGAAGATCAAGAGCACTTTGGGTTGCAAGCATGAGCATCATCTTTTTTATTGCAATAGCACTCTTTAACTTTATTAGATTTCCTAAAGATAAGGGATAATATTAGTAATAACGACGACTACAACAATCCATAAAACTGCACTAAACAACATTGGCTTATCGCTTAGTAAAACTCTCTCGGGGCTTTCTCCTTCTTTCTTTTCATAAATAACATATAAATATCTCGCAACAGCATAAATAACAATTGGGATAGTTAACATCAAAAGTCTTGGCCCCGCTAATATCGAAGGGAGAAACCTGTTTAGGTCTCCTTTGAATGGATCATCCGGAGATGCTTGAAACGCAAACAAGGAATAAGTAATAATTGCAAACGATGCGGACATAGAGATCATGGAATCAAGCATGTTTTCGGGATAATGTTGCAAAATAGCCCTCGTACTAGCTTTTGAAATATTATGAGATGAAAGTAGTGTTCTTTCCGCCCGGCGTTTGCCGAATGCTAAAAGTAATGAGACTCCAATAATACCAAGCACTAACCATGACGAAATCGAAAGCGGAATTGCCAATGCTCCGGCAAACGCCCGTAAAATAAATCCCAAAGATATTGTTAGCGCATCAATAATAATGATATCTTTAAGTTTTAAAGTATAGGCAAGCTGAAGTATCAAATAAATCCCAAGTGTTATCCCAAAATATTTACCAACATTTATAAATGATAGCGGGAGATAAATCGTAAAAAGTGCAATCGCTACAGAAATTGCAAGTTTACGAGATACTCTACCAGATGCAATGGGACGATTTCGCTTAACTGGATGCATTCTATCTTTTTCATAATCTTTAACATCATTTAGAAGATATACTCCTGAAGCAATCACACAAAAAAAGATAAATGCATAAAATTCTTTTAAAAAGATCTCGGGAATAAAAAGCTGGCCTTGAAAAATAACAGGGGCAAATACCACCAAATTTTTTATCCATTGTCTAGGCCTGAATCCCCTAAACAGGTGATACAAAACATTATCAGTATTAATAATCATTAAAGCAATTATATCAGAGGCTATATGTTTAATTTCTGACCGATTTTTTGAATTAGATCTTGGTATATATTTCTTTCGGGCTTTTCGATTATCGATAAATATTCATTTACAGTTTTTTGTAATTTTTCCACATCAAGATCATCTGGAAGTATTAATAATAAGCGACCAGGCAAGGCGTCTTTAGTGTTAATAACTAAGGTTTTTACGCCATTTTGATCTTGGATGAAAAAACTTATTAGAGATTCCCATGGATATACTTGAGTAGAAGCAAAGTTCACCCCATTTGTAGTTATTTGATGAATGACTTTTCGTGGAGGAACAGAAGTAAAGACATAAACAGCCCCGAAGACAACTCCCAAGACAATTATAACTAGAAACTCTTTGATAATTACCAACATCATCATAAAAAAGATTATGATAACTCCGATTTTGCGATAAAATTCCCTATCTTTTTTCTTAAAAGTTCTTTCTGGCGCTTCCCACTCAAAAAGTGTTACTGATGGCTTAACTATTTTTTTCTGCGAAGGAATAGAATCTCCAATCGATTGATCTGATGCTTGTAAATTATTTGATGGCTTTTGAAAAAGATAATCAGTTATTCCCATTAGTTTGATTTTATCACAATTAAATGTGTGTATCGTATAAGTGCGTATGTGCCGCATCTGAAACTGACACAATATGCTCAAATCCCATCTCATCAACATCAATAATAGTCAAAGATGTATTATGGATAATAAATCTCGCGAATACCAAAGGATCCGCTTCATGTGCTGACAACAGCTTTGTTAATAAGGTCCGAATCCAGTTTCCATGTGTAAAGAGAATTACTTCTTCTCCTCTATGCCTTTTTTCAAAACGAGCAAAGGTTTCAGATATTTTTTTACTTTGTTCTCGAAGGTCTTTTATTCCAGCGGGAACAGCAGGTAAACCTGGTTGGGGCCATGCCTCGTTCCCTACTTCATTTAATGCAGAAGTATAAACGACATTCATACCGTGAGGCTCGTTAACAATTTGACAGGTTTCTATTGCTCTTTGGATTTTACTACAGTACATCGCGTCAAAATGGTTATTTTTCAACCTTCGAGCAAGTTGTAATGCCTGAATTTTCCCCTGATTATTTAGTGGATAGTTTTCTAATTGGATACCGTTTTGGTCATAAGCATCTCCATGCCTAACCAAATAAAATCGTGTCATCGCCATATTTCTTTAAAATCCATAAACTTCGGGGAACGTCTAACGTCAAAAAACTCCATATAGGGCAGGCATTTTCCGACGTTTTGTCCCCGTTCTTTATAACAATACGCCCCAATCGGGCATGTTTCTTTGGGATATGTTCGATCCTTAAAGGTACCTTCGCATAAAACAGGATCGTTATGAAGATCTATTGCAATATATAGCTGAAATACAATAAACCCAATTGCAACTATAGCCGCCAAAACCAAGACTTTCATATACTTCGCTCCGCTTTTTTTGAGATCCATAAAATTATGCTAACACAGACAAAACTCATGATACAATTAGCATGTTTAAAATCGATTTCTCCTATTTATACGGAGTACCGAAACTTAAAAGATGGAGGGATGGCCGAGCGGTTCAAGGCGACGGTTTGCTAAACCGTTGGGGGTTTAAAAGCTCCCACGCAGGTTCGAATCCTGTTCCCTCCGCCATGTATATATTATTTGATCTAAAATCACTAAAATGAATAAACAAAAAATTGTTGTGACAGGTGGTGCCGGTTTTATTGGAACGAATATGCTTATCGCATTGAAATCCAGGTATCCTGATGCGGATATATTATCGATTGATATACGTAAACCCGGTTATCCTATTAATGACGTGACATATATAAACTGCGATGTTAGATCTAAAGACGATATAAATATAATACTTGCAGGCGTAGATAAAATATTTCATCTAGCAGCACAAATAGGAACACACGAATCTTTTGAGGAACCGTTTAAAGTTTTTGAAATAAATGTAGGTGGGACTCTAAATATTCTAGATTATGTGAAAAATAATCCGAACACGGAACTTTACATTGCTGGTATGCCTGGAATTTGGAATAATCCATATTCAATCTCAAAAGACTCGGCTGTCAGAATGGCTATTTCATATTACGAAACGTATAAAATCAAAGTAAGTGTATTGAGGTGGTATAGCGTGTATGGTCCGTATCAATATATCTCAAGATATAATAAAGCGGTTCCCACATTCATTAATAACGCATTAAACAATAAACCAATTCCAATTTATGGAGATGGAAATCAAGTCGCCGATTTTATTTATGTGGATGATGCAGTTAATCTCGCAATAGATTCTCTTGAGCAAAAGAAGTGGGGTAAAGTTATTCACTGTGCAACAGGTATTGGAATTAGCGTGAACAATTTAGTAGAAAAAATAATTAAGCTGTGTGATTCGAAATCAACGGTTCAATATTTGCCAATGAGAGCAGGTGAACCATCCAACGCAAAAGTGATCGCTGATGTGACTGACTTAAATGAAAACTACAAGCGAAAGCTATTGACATTAGATGAAGGTTTAGCAAAAACAGTTCTATATTATAAAGGGAATAAACCTGTTGATTGATTAAATTTTATCAAATCCTCTTCTCATACTATAAGAGTGTACTACTACAAGTTAATCCCTAAGGTGTTAGTAGTACCAATCTCATCCCACACACTCCGCCAGAAGCATTTAGCATAATTATTCAATAGGATCCATTTCTTTTTGCTAACAAAAATTCAATAAATCAAAAGAACATATCGCTTAAACCAAATTTTAGAAACTTCGTGTTTTTTGCTTCTGCTGGCAAATCTTAATTCATATCTGTACCCAGGGTTTCTTGCCATTGTTTAACGTTTTTTCTAAGAAAGGGGACATCGTAAACAATTCCAGCATTATTGAAGTTTCAGGAATGGATTATAGTACAAAATGGAATTCGTATAACATATCAAGTTAATATTAATTTTTGATAGAATTTAGTCAGTATGCCAGAACCAAAACACCCAAACCGAGAAAGACGAGAAAGAGAAGTACAG
>CAZFZJ010000004.1:38304-41282 GCA_964523665.1 uncultured Candidatus Saccharibacteria bacterium | reverse complement strand
CCCTACCATACAAATAACGGGAGATTTTTCCATCGCTTTAAAATCTTTTTTATCCTTTAAAAGTTTTCGGACAGCCAAATATTGCAAAATACGCTCCTTAACCGCCTGCAATCCATAGTGATTATCATCCAACATCTTTTGAACATCGTTTAGCTCAAGTCGTTCCTCGGCATATGTATTCCATGGATACCGAATCACCCAATCAATATAATTATTAATCATGTCATATTCCCGCGAATAAACACCTGACCTAGCCATACGCTCAAGACGTGTAATCATGATCTTTGTTTGATCCTTTAATCCATCAGGAGCCGCAGATTCATTCATCTTCTTACGCAAAAGATCGATTTCACGGTTTACTACTTGACCTATTGCCTCCTCATTATTCATCTCATTTTGATCATCATCAAACATCGTTGCGTCTTTTTTTAATTGTGGAGATTTTGCATCGGACATACATCCATTATTAGGCTTTTGAAGATTCTTTTGCAATGGCAAGATCGATCGGACAGATGTCATTACATTAATCTTAGCATTAAAAGGATGTATAAAAAATTAAGAAAGATTTACATTTAGCAGAAGTCACTGCAAAGTAACCAAAATTCGAAAACCTACAGAATCTGAGAATAAATTTCATGCGGAATTAAAAACAGTTCAGTAGTGCATAAACGACATTTTCGTCTTGTGTTTAATTAGTACCTTCGGGTTGTTGATCAATACCTTCTAAAGCACAAAGAATGCTTGGAAGATTTGCATAATCTTCTTGAGTTAAAGGAACAAAATGTATCTAATCCGCATGTGGATTATTGAGTTCTCTATACTTCGCATCTGAACTTGAAAGGCCCCGAATATTTGTTGACTCATCATTTTCTTCCCCACTTAACCATGGTAAAGACATCACTTCTCTCCTTCCACACGGTTGAATAGATTCGCTGGAACTTTTCGGTTTCTTGCAGAATCTATAATCGTATCTGAAACTTTCGGCATTATAGGCTCCACCATTTTAGCAATGAGGAGCAATTTCTCTACCGCCGTTTGAATAATTAACTTTTTTTCTTCTTTAGGTTTCTTCCAGGGCTCTTCTTTTGTGAAGTATTCGTTTAATTCACGGACTAAATCATCAATCACATTCACAACTTCATGTAATTTGTACTCAGCGTATGACTCATACATCTTCAAGTTACCTTCTTGCATAAATCCCCTCAATTTTGCATCATCCACAAATATATCTAGTCCATCAGCTAATTTAAAAACTCTGGACACCAAATTCCCTAATCCATTTGCTAACGCGGAAGTATATCGTTCATCAAACAACTTCCAACTCACATCACTATCATCTAAATACGGCATGTTCGCACACAATAAATATCTTGTAGCCTCAATTCCATATCTTTCGACTAGAGCTTCAGGAGAAATCACATTCCCCAAAGATTTACCCATTTTTTTACCTTCAACATTAAAATAGCCATGGACATAGACTTCTTTAGGAAGAGGAAGATCCATCGCAATCAACATACATGGCCAAATTACGGTATGGAACCAATTGTTACCCTTACACAAAAAATGAACATCAGCTGGCCAAAATTCAGAATATTTTTTACCATCAGGCCATTCGAATTGCGTTGCGGTGTAATAATTCATTAAAGCTTCAACCCATACATAAGTGGTTTGCTTTTCATCCCATGGAATCGGAATTCCCCAAGCTACATTTTCGCGCGAAATCGACATATCTCGACCGTCTCTAATATACTCATCGATTTTTGAAAGCATTTCGTTTCGCTTATTGGTGGGGATAACTTTGACAGGATCATAAGTCCTCTCAGTGCCATCTGCATATTTAATCGTCGTTTTTTTGCCAGAGATAATGTCTTTCACATAAACCATGTATTCAGAAATTCTGAAGAAATAGTTTTTCTCTTCTTTCATCACGATTTGATCGGGACGATGTTCTGGGCATTTTCCATCAATTAAGTCGCGTTCTGATTTGAATTCTTCACAACCAATACAATATATTCCTTTATAAATACCTTCATAGACGGCATCTTTGCCTAAGGGAGTTTTTGCACTGCGCAATCTGCCAAGCAATTCGCTTGCAACCTTAACATGGCCATCAGAAGTAGTTCTTATAAACTCATCATTTGAAATTTCGAGGTTCTGCCAAATTGATTTCCATTTTTCGGCCATCTGATCAACAAAAATTTGTGGCATCAAACCTGCCTTTTCGGCAGATTGCGCAACCTTCTCACCGTGTTCATCAGTACCTGTTAAAAAGAACACATTCTTACCAATCAATCGATTATATCTGGCCATCACATCAGCATAAATCGTTGTTGACGCATGTCCTATATGTGGGACATCATTTGTGTAATAGATTGGTGTTGTGATGTAAAATCGATCTGACATTGTGTTTTAATTATAGCAAAGAGATCAAAGCACCAATAAATATATTAATTTCTATATGGATCACCTAGAGATTCTAATTCAAATCTAGCTTGAGCCGCCAATCCCCATTTGACAGAATTAGCACCTTCTCTTGAATATAATTCCAGATTAAATACTTGGCGGCCAAGTGAATTCAGGAAATTCTCCATAATCGGAGGATAACGATACCTAGATACGGAATTCATATCCCCACTTTTCGACAATTCAAGCTCATATATCTCGCCTAAATCGTATGAGATGCGACCAGTAGAATGAAGTATACGTAGCATCGGAGCAAAAAAAAAAAAAAAAAGAGTCCTCTGCTGTCCCGAAGGTAATCCAAGATAAATCCTAAATACTAATGATAGATCAAGCTCTTGACTATATTCTGAAACGTACCATAAATAATCGAGCCATTCAACTGGTCCACCAGACCTTGATAATATTTGTGGCAAATCAGCTTTCGAATCATAAATCGCAATTAAAAAATCTGAGATCTCATAGCTTGAATCTCCTAATTGTGTGAGTACTGGATAATATTCCAGATAATAATCCCC
>CAZFZJ010000004.1:26896-38280 GCA_964523665.1 uncultured Candidatus Saccharibacteria bacterium | reverse complement strand
ATCCCCATTGCATATACCCCAGATAGTGCCGTATGTTGATGCTTTGAAAGATTAACTTCAAAATATTTCCCGTCTGAAAGCCCAATTGTAAATCTTGTATACCTCTCTCCCGTATCAAAAACTTCCAGTAATACATCTATGTCATAGATCTTATCGAGTCCCGGTATTATGAGTTGGAAATGTATACTGTCCCCCTCTTGTGAAATGGATACCTCTAGTTCACCTAACGCCCCCTCCGAAATAGCGATGTGGATATGATCAATTGCCTCACGAAACCCTCCACTTAAATCCGGCATTAAACCCATTATAGGCTGCATGTAATAAGGCATCGAAGCTAAATCTCCAAGGATTTCACCCATTAGTATCTCGAAATCTTCATCACCCAACCCAGAGTCGTCAAGTTCCAAAGGATCGCCCATAGTGCAAACAGGCAGATGTAAACAATTACCAACCAACTATATTATAGCAAATTATAGCAAAACCGTGTTCTCCAAAATACTTTTTTGGGAGGGTTTTCTAGCTCAAATCCAATTTGCGCTCCCAGACTATAAGGACCAGGTCTACGAAGTATCTTGTGAGATTCCTCATCATACGTGGCTACTCCACTAATTTTTATAGCTCTTCCTATAAAGTTTAGAAATTTTAAATATAATTTCCCATGATTTTGGTAATAAATCTCAGAAAATGTACAACACGATAGTAGGTTAATTTGTCCAATTCATCAGAGTAATGATATTCAGATAAAGGTTGCATCTTCAATATAGATAAAATACATAATCAATATTCCGAGTATAATCTTTAATAATGCAAAATAAATTTCTAATCACAAATTTTATATTGCTTCTTGTGGTAGTTGGCTGTATTGGTGCAATTATATCCTATTTTGAGCCAAATTATTACCTTGCAGCACTACTACTCCTCTTGATCGGATTTTCAGCAAATATGCTTTTTGCACTTATTTACTACTTTATTACTCCGATTAAAGGATTCGAAACTTCACGGGATATTTTTCATCGTGGTTTCAAACGAGGGATCCTCGTCGGAATATTAATAATAATCCTTTTAACGGCCCAATATTTTTTTAATCTATTGTAGATAAATCGTCATTGGACAAAATCAACCAAGTGTCTCATATTAGATACATGGAATACATACTAATATTCTTAATACTTGCATGTTTTATTGGCCTTGCCGTTTTTATATACCTGACAATAAAAAAATCATTCTCTCAACAAAGCATTAATGATTTAGTAGAGAAAAAATTAAACGAACTCTTCCCCAATATTATAAAGAATGCCAATGAACAGCTAATCACAATGGCAAACGAAAAACTTGGGGCAGAATCAAAAGCTATCGCAACAGACATGGCTAATAAAAAAGAGACAATCGAACAGTTGGTTAAGCGTTTACAAGAAGAAGTTAAACTTCATGGTCAAAAATTAGAAACAGCAGAGCGGGATAGAATTGGTTCGTTTAATAAGATTGCGGAGTCTTTAGCAAAACAGCAAGAAGAGATTCAAAGACAGCGCGAAACAACCGAAAAGCTAAATGTAACAGCAAATAACTTGAAAAATTTGCTTTCAAATAATCAGCTACGAGGGCAATTCGGCGAACAAGTTGCTGAAGATCTACTAAGAATGAGTGGATTTGTAATAAATTTAGATTATCTAAAGCAGTCTACAGAAAACCAAGGCAGGCCAGATTTTACAGTCCTGCTCCCTGATGGAGCAAAAGTTAACATTGATGCGAAATTCCCGTTTAGCAATTTACAGAAGATGATCGAAACCGAAGAACCACATCTTAAAACCGAGTTTAAAAAGAAATTTGAAACTGATGTTAAAGAAAAAATAAAACAAGTCGCAACAAGAGATTACATTAACCCCGAAGATAATACCGTTGATTTTGCGATCCTTTTTATCCCAAATGAAATGATATTCTCTTATATCTACGAAAATATGAATGATATCTGGCGCACAGCAATGGAAAATAAAGTAATTTTTGCAGGACCATTTAATTTTACCGCAATTCTTAGAATGATTCGACAAGCCTACACAAATTTCAAATATCAAAAGGACGTTATCAAAATAATTAATTTAATTAAACAGTTCGAAGACGAATTTGAGAAATATAATAAGGAGTTTGAAAAGATAGGAGAACGGATTGAATCGCTATCAAAACAATACAATACGGTTAATACAACAAGAACTAACCAACTTTTAAAAGCTATAGATAAGGTAAAGCTCAATGAAGGAGAAACTGAAAGCCTCCCCAAGCAGATGATGATTTAATAAAAATATATTAATAGTACTACGGGAATTCTAAAAAAGAGCCTTAAACCTTATTAAATTCAGAGATTCAGAGTCCTCTATTTTTAAGTTTCCACCTTTACAACAATCGATGGACGCATACCATTCAAGTGCTTTATCAAGTTCATTGGGATTAAAATCCAGCATATAAATATCAGTAAAATATAATTCCCCAAAAAACAAGATCTTCTGTCACATCCTTAGGACTAACTACTTTCTGGATCAAAGATTTTATGCCGTTGATAAGATCATCTCTTCCTTCGTAACCGAAAGCTAAATTCAAAAAATATTGATCGGAAGGCGTAGCCTCTTCTTCCAATGCAGTGAGGTCATCATCTCCGCATATCTGCGGGCTTACAAATTCTGTTGCAACAGGATTCGGAATAAAAAGTGAAAAGCTTTTCTCCTTTTATAGCAACTAAATCCCGGTCCCAAAAATCATACCAAATAGTGCCAGAGGCAATTGAATCGTAGTAATCACAAGGAGCATGATCTTCTATATAAACTCCCGAATATAATAAAATAATCAGATCTTCCATCTTCACATCTTTGTCATTTTAATTTGTACTCAAATCTGTTATTTAGTTTTGCAATGCATCATTCGTACCTCTTAACTCCTAGCGATGAACAAGTGATTTCTGATAATTTTGGGATAAAACATTCCGATCATAAGCAAATTTTAATCCCAACGTAATCAATAAGGATAAAATGACCAGGGCAATTAATGCGTTAAGTTTTAGGTTGGTGTTACAGTCACATTGCATGGTTTAAGTATAACGCATCTCGGTTAACCACAAATGTCTGCGTGGTTTTTTATATCCTTTACTATTAATTTAGTAAAAAATTGCGGACTGTATATAGATATTCTAACTTAATGTATAATTAGAATATGGCTACACTACAAGATTATATTTATGTACAAACTGGAATTCCATTCACAAACATATGTAGTGTTAGTGTTTTTGCCGTAAATCTTGCTTACTATCTCGTTTTTTCAGGTTTAGTCGTTTTTACAACATATTTACTAGCCAAAGCAATTTTTAACATAACACAATCAGATAGTAGTGAAACTTTCGAAAAACTAAAAGAAAACGTTACCGGCATTGTTTTGAGTGTAATAGGTCTTCTCGTTATCAGTTCGGCATTATTTTTTCCAAACCTTATTCTTCGAACAATGGGGGTAAGCGATGGAAATAATCCATTTCTGAATTTTGGAGGCTGCTCGAGCGAGGATTTTATTTCAAATCCAGTTGAAGTAGGTGAATTCACCTATGAACCACCAAATGTGGGAGGCCCAACTCCCCCTTTACCTCCCGAAGCACCCACACCTACAATACAGCCTACGGTGGATCCTTTACCCCCTGAGATACCTGAACCGACGACACAACCTATAGATAACCCTCAACCACCTCAAATTCCTGAACCTCCGACACAGCCTGTGTTGGAAAAAAGTTCACAAATGGTTTGTAGTGGGAATACACAAACTGCAAACCAATATAATATCGGATCATTCAATATCGGGGGCGCGGTATCGGGAGTTCCCCAACTCTACAAGTCAGAAAGTATTATAAATATGTTAAATCAAATATCAGCAGGAGGACAGGGACTAGATGTCATTACATTACAAGAAGTAACCCCTGATCTTGCAGCAAAATTACAAGCTGATTTAGCAATAAAATATGGAACAAGTGTTTATACCACATACAAGAAACATGATAATACCGGCAGAAACTACGGGAATATGATTATTTCGAAATATCCAATATCCGATGTCAAAACATTTCCACTAATAGATTCTGATGGTTACGTCAACCGAACACTATTAAGCGGGGTAATTACTACACCAACTGGTAGTGTCAGAGTTTTTGATCTGCATACTAATGCATATAACGCAACTTGTAGTATGATCGAGCAAACATATGGATATATGAAACCTTACGTAGATGCGGGTGAAAAGGTTATAGTCGCTGGAGATTTTAATGAAAAAAGTTATATCATCTTTGGAGAGAAGTATAACCCTTCTTGCGCTTCACTTGCGTCAAAAATTCCTAAGTACTTCCATTACACTTGCGAAACAGGCAAATGCCAACAACAATCACAAGACCCAGAAACCGTAGATCACATACTGGGATCAAACAATGGAGTAATTCTTAAAGAAAAATGTTCAAAAGGAAATGTTGACGGTCTATCAGACTCACACTCAATGGTGGGAGCCACCTTTTCACTTTAAGACTTGGCTGTACTAAAAAGGAGGTTATACTCTACTTATGAACTTGTCAAAATTGACCGATTCATGTGGAATAATTCGGATCGCAGCTTTTGATCATCGTGATTCATTAGCAAAATACGTCCCGCAAGAAAAGTTTGGCGAATTCAAGAATTTATTAACCATAATCTTTAAAGATTATGTTACAGGAGTTCTGGTAGATCCAATTTATGGGGAAAAATCTATCGAAACTGCGAATCGAAATGGTACTTCATTGATATTGAGTAGAGAGGAATCAGGGTATACAGATAATCCTGAGGGGCGCGAAACCGTTTTAACTAATATAGATTCGCGCCAGCTCAAACAAATGGGTGCAAGCGCAATAAAAATGTTGCTTTACTACAACCCCGATTCATCCTCAAAACAAAAACAGCTGTACATATTAAAACAAGTTAGTGATGAAGCTCATGCCATTGAACTCCCTTTAGTTTTAGAGCCAATCACATATCCATTAACAAATGTTGATTATAATAAAGCAAGGGAGATAAAACGCACCTTACAAGAAATCTCACAATTCGCTGATATTTTAAAAATAGAATATCCAACTGATCCCGAAAATGAGCCCTTAGAAATTGCAGAACCGCATTTAAAAGAAATCACTCAAATGCTTAAAGAAAAACCTTGGATCTTATTAAGCAGAGGTAGTATGACTTTTGAAACATTTAAATCCGCCGTTTCTCTGTGCCTTCGAAACGGCGCAAAAGGATACGCCGTAGGAAGAGCTGTCTGGCAAGAAGTAAAAGACTACCAAACATGGGAAGAAAAAGAAAATTTCATTAGAACAGTCGGAAAAGTGCGCATGCAAGAGTTATCCCAATTAAAAGAGTAGCCCTTTTGTTAGAATACATTTATGAGATTAAAAACTTTACGTGATATTGATATCACTAATAAAACGGTTTTGTATCGCTCCCCTTATGATATAGGAGTCACAGAAGAAAACGGAATTCTTTCAATTAAAGATGATTCCAGAATTAAGGCAACACTCCCCACTTTAAAATATCTCCTCGATAAAAACTGTAAGATTGTTATTGTCACATGGGTTAAACGCCCAGAAGGAATCGACGAAAAACTCAGGACAATTCCGCATGCGATTAAACTTTCGGAGTTATTAAATCATCCAGTAAAACATGTAAATGACTGTATCGGCCAAGAAATGCAGCAAGCCATTGTAGATATGCAACCAAAAGATGTATTAATGCTCGAGAACACAAGATTTCACCAAGAAGAATTTGACGAAAATGATGATTTTGCAAAAGCGTTAACCTTTGGATCAGATCTAATTGTATTTGATGGTTTTCCACAGGCGCATCGCAAAAGTGCTTCAACAACAGGCATTTTAAAACACTTGCCTGCAGTATGCGGTTTCTATTTTGAACAAGAATATAATTCCCTTTCAGGTTTGCTCAATAACCCTGAAAATCCATTTACTGTAGTAATCGGAGGAACAAAACTTTCAGAAAAAGTTGACGCAATCGAAAATCTAATGGAATCAGCAGATATTGTTTTGTTAGGTGGAGGAGTTGCAAATGTATTTCTAAAAGCAGAGGGGAAAGAACTAGGAAATTCTTTTGTAGAAGAGCAAATAGTTGGCGAAAAAGCAGATGCAGGTCGCGATATGGTTCAAGTAGCAAAAACACTTTTGCTAGCCAATGAATCAGTCTCGATTTTCAAAACCACAACAGATTTGCCCGTCCAAGAGCTTTTTATTCCTCATGATTTAATTGCAGGCAAGTCGGTCGATAATGATTCTGAATATTTACTCCAGATGGCTTTTGAACAAAACAAACCAATCCCTGATGGGTATGGAGCTTATGATATTGGTCCTCTTACCGCAAAGGTTTTTAGCGAAATAATATTGCAATCGAAAACAGTTTTTTGGGCTGGTCCTATGGGCGTTTACGAAAAGCAAAACTATTCAAATGGAACCGCGACCATTGCAAAAGCAATTTCAATGACAAAAGCAAAGACAATTGTTGCTGGTGGAGATACTATTGATGCACTTGTAAAGTTTGGTGATCCTTCAAAAGTTGATCATATCAGCCTAGCAGGTGGTGCAACATTAGATTACCTGGGAGGAAAGAACTTGGTAGTGATGGATTACCTGGCATCAAATTAATTCAGAATAATATATAATTAAAAATATATGTACATCTCAATCGATTTGGGAGGCACAAACACAAGAATTGCAAATTCAGAAAACCTCAACACATTTCTTGAAGTAAACAAAATCCCAACCCCCAAAAATTTAAATGAGTTATCAACAAAACTAAATTCATTCATAAATTCGGTGCCAAATCTTCAATCCGTATGTATTGGAGTTGCAGGGTTTGTCGACAAACATAACAAAATCATTATCAAATGCCCACATATTCCATATTTAAGAGATTTGCATATTGAGGATGTTTTAGATGTTCCGATGGATTCAGTACTTTTAGAAAATGACGCTACATTAGCGGGATTAGGCGAAGCAACCCACGGACAAGGTAAATCGTTCAGCCGAGTTGCGTATGTAACAATAAGCACTGGAGTTGGAGGAACTTTAATTGTCGACAGAGAAATCCCAACAAAACAGTTTAATTTTGAACCTGGTCATCATGTAATTAACGTAGATGAAAACTTTGAATTTGGCGAAGTAAAGGGAACTTTCGAGAGTTATTGCTCAGGCACAGCATTTAAAAAACGCTTTGGACTAGATCCAGCTGAAGTAGGGGATAAAAAAATATGGCATGATTATGGCGAAATTTTAGCAATCGGTCTTTATAATATGGTCCTTTTTTGGCAACCAGATGTAATAATTCTAGGTGGTAGTATGTCGAAAAAAGCGAATCTATTCTTTAAATCTTTGGATGAAAAGTTTATGCAATTAGCACAAGACCAAGCAATTCCAATCAAAATCTCTGACTTAGGGGATAATAACGGCCTACTTGGAGGTTTAGAGTTAATTAAGTCTCTAAATCCTAGTTAAACAGTGCTTTTGCAGTATCCCAATAAAATGGATCGTTGTGTTTGTCTTTTTCGTAAAGCCACCATTCAACTCCCCAAAAGTAAATCCTTTCGAATCCTGATTTTTGTGAGTAACTAAGAATCGATAGAAAATCTGTTCTCGACATGGTTAGATCTTTTTGCGCTTTTGACAGGGTATTGTTTGGCCCAGGCCCCCAAGGTTCAGCCTGTGCTTCGGTAACAATAATTTTGTCTGCAGGAACAAAAGTCAAAAGCGCTTTGATTCTATAAGACCAATAAGGCAACGGATATTGAAAATACACATAACGTTTAAACAAAGTTCTCCAATAATCCATCCAAACTTTTCGATACATAGAAATTGCCAAATAATCTCCTGTCCTATAACTTGGGAACCAATAACCTCCTTCTCCACTATCTTGAATAACAATCGGTCGTGAATCTAATCCTCGAACAAGGCTTACTTCTTTTTGAACAATATTATGTCTGATGGGATATTTACATTCTCCAAATGCGAAAAATGGTTCGTTTTCAACCTGCCACATTTCAATGTTGTCGTATTTCTTGAGCTGCTTAACGGTTGCCTCTAAATATTTCATTAAATGATAATCTCTTATCGATTCGTCTTCTATTTCATTCCACCAATCAGGTTCGAAACACTCTGGCCACCTTGGAACTTTTCGCCCTAGAGCCAAAATAACTTTAGCACCTCTTTTTTGTGCTTCTTTTACTTGCCATTCAATGTTTGTAAAATCATATATTCCTTCTTTTTGTTCAATATCTTCCCAATATGCAATCAAACGGTAATTTTTAACACCTAAATCATCAAGAGTTTCAGTAAATGCGATTTTCCAATCTAACCCCATTGCTTCGGCATATTTATCACTAAAAGTTACCCCGTATGAAATATTGGGATTAACAATCGGGCGGTAAATATAATAAACAACAAAAGGAAGTATAAAAACGATGAGTGAGATTGCTAAAATCAGCTGAACTAACCTTATCTTAATAATCTTTATAAGCAATGCTCTAAGTTGATGCCAGTCTTTTTTAAAATTATGTAAGTCTTTTTTAATGGGATTTTTCATGGCAGGAGAACATCTATAGAAATAGATTATCACAACAAAACGTTTAAGTGGATACGCTATCTAGCGACAAACACAAAGTATTATAGCCCATTATCCTTGGCGATTTGGGCGTAGAGCTTTGATGATTTACGAGGAATTCTCTTTAAATTATTTTCACGATCGATTCCAACTAGCCCAAATCGCGGCCAATATCCATCTGACCATTCAAAATTATCAATTAGAGACCAATGAAAATATCCTCTTAAATCTACTCCATCCTTAATCGCTTTATAACATACCGCTATCATCTCTCTTAAAAACCGCTCTCGATGCTTATCATTCTGATCTGCCAATCCGTTTTCGGTAATATAAATCGGCTTATTATAGGACTTCAAATTAATCAAAACATTATATAATCCTTCAGGATATATCCACCAATGCATATCAGACTGCCAATCGTTTGTATTTGCCTGACGACCATTTCGATATCTATTCGTAAAATAATAATTTACACCAATAAAATCTAAATATTTACTTATTGGGAATAAGAAGGCAGTGGTGTTAAGAATATTCATAACGTCAGCCACCAAGTGATCCCAGAAAGCATAAAATCTCGATGTTGTTTCGTGCCAAACCAAATTCTTCGCTATACCTACCTGATAATTGATATCAACAGACTTTATCGCCTTATAAGCAAGTTTATGTGCCTTGATCATGTTCCACATAACTTTTATCGAAGTAAAAATGTTCTTCTCACAAGGAACCCATTTACCGACATAGTAAGCCTGCAGCGCATAAACCTGTGGCTCATTAATAGTTAAATACGCCATTACTGTATCCTTAAATTCCTCTGCACACTTCTTTGCATACCGCTCAAAATACTTAATATTTTTTTTATTCTTCCATCCGCCCTTTTTAGCAAACCAAGCAGGATTCGTAAAATGATGTAAAGTTAAAAAAATCTTTAAACCCCTATCATTTGCTGCTTTTATCATCCTTTTATAATGGTCAAACTCCTTTTTGCTAAATTCGCCTTCCTTTGGCTCTAATCGAGCCCATTCAATCGAAAACCGAATGGCATTATTATTCATCGATTTAGCTAAATCAAAATCTTCCTCATATCTATTGTATGAATCGCAAGCAATACCTGATGCCTCTGTCGGAGTTGGCATCAATAATCCAGTCTTCTTATTTCTCATAGATTTGTAATCCTTACTTTGCTCCCACTCCCACCAATCACTATTGGTATTATTACCCTCTATCTGATGAGCTGCTGTAGAGGTACCCCACAAAAACCCACTTGGAAATTTCATAAGTATATTCTAACAAATCATTGGGTCTACCCTTTTTTAGATAACTGGTAAGATATTGTTAATGAGACTGCTCTGGATTTTTATATTTACCCTGGGTCTACCCTTTTTTATAATTCCAAATATTGCAACCATCTCTGAACCAGCTAAAAACACGCTCGCTTCAGCAGACAAATCAATTTACTTTAGCCTAAATCACAAAAGAGAAATAAAATCACCAAGTCTATACACCGAAGACTTTTGTATACTTTCTGGATACAAATACATTAAGAATAATGAGGAGGAATATTGCGATGTAGAACCCCCTGATAAAGGGCGAATCTGTTATTCAGGCTTTCAATGCATATCGGGAGAATGTTTAGAAGATACACCTTCTCCTTGGTATATAAAATTCGGACCTGGCTCATGTGCAGGATACGAAGAAACGAACAACAAGGATGTTAAACACTCCAAGAATTTTATTAGGTTTGGGATCCGTCTTTAGTTAATTGGTGGAGTTACAACCGCCCCTTTTAGTTTACGGTGTCGGGCTATTGCTACCTTCTCCTTGTTGCTTACCAACCTCTTTCAACACTTTATCTGTTAATTCCTAAACTGCGTTTATTTCGGTAGGAGACGACGTATCACTAATACTCGGAACAATCCCTCAAGATCGTCTCTAGTTTTTCTAACCATCTTCTCTCACTCTTACCCCCAAAGGTATAAATTATAATCCACTTTATCAACAACACCTTGTGTAGAAAGTCCCACAACATCATTCTCATCTTCAATTTCAATCGAAAAGAAATCCAAGTCGTCATTAATTGCATCAATCAAACCAGCCTGGTTTTTATCAACCCATTGGGCATCTTCTTCAAAAACCTGCAATTCAAAATCTCTCTCTTCATCTAACAATAAAACCTTAAACAATGCCGACCAACACTTTTCGCCGTTGATCTCTTTTAATTCCCAATTTGCAATCTCATAGGTGTCTGAGGTTATCGGTTTTGGGTTCATACTTCGTATAATAACAAACCTTACTTATTTTTGTGTTCGGAACTCGCTTGGCTATAAACTACATCCATCACCTTGGCTTTTGAATCCCAGCTGTAATACATCTGCAAAATCTCCCAAGTAATATCAAAATATTCATTCCCCGCCTGAGTTTCTTCAATGACCTTTGCTAACTTTTCGGAATCAAACTTCCCCTCAATCAAATGAACATTTGGGATTTTATGATTAAGCACAAACCCCGAAGCAATCGATTTACATCCACAAGCAACAGCCTCAAGCACAACTTTAGGCAAACCCTCATGCTTAGAGGGGAGTAAAAAGATATCAACAGATCGAAAAAATTCTTGATTAACCCAATAAGGCACTTCTCCGATATATTTCACTCGATTCCTTAAAAACTCACCATTTTTATCACGTTTTTCTAGTAACGGATCAATAAAGGCCTTTTTGTATTTATCATCCCACTGACCACCTAGAACCA
>CAZFZJ010000004.1:23964-26780 GCA_964523665.1 uncultured Candidatus Saccharibacteria bacterium | reverse complement strand
TTTTATCCCCTTTGGGAGTAAGTTTCTCTAAATTCACACCATTTTCTACAACAACAATCTTATCTTCCTTCCCATAATACTTTACTAATTCTTCTTTAAGATTCGTACTTACAGCAACAACCTTTTCGGCAACTTGCATCGATAAAGAATCATTCAAACGATGTATTGGATATTCAATGTATTTCGCAACAAGTGGGATTTTTGTGCCAGCTTTTTGCATAGCTTCAACACGCGCCACAATTGACCCATGATTCGTATGCACAAGTGGAGTCTTATCAATGAATCCGAATGCCTTTTTATAAACCAAAAGCCAAACACCCATTTGTTGGTGATTATGAATTAGGTCAATTTTTTTCGTAGCTTTTAAATACCAGTAAAAAGGGAGAGTAAATATGGAGGATGTAAAAAACGGACCAAACTTCCATAAAGCACGGGGAAGGTTATAAACTACAATGTTTCCGTTTTCGAGTTCGTATCTAAAATTCTTTTGCTTCAGATTTCGGCCGTTTAAATTACCAGTCAATACATAAATTTTATGACCAAGTTTTGCTTGTGATATTGAGAGTTCATATGGACCTGTCGAAAGACCGGCCGAAATCACATTCACATCAGCCCAATCATAAATAATACGCAAAATATTCATATATATATTATCGCATTAAATAGAGGGGATTTGTACTAAAGTAAAGGCAGAAAAACTATTCTTTACCAAGCAGGATTAGTACACCACCGAATAGGCTCATAGTAAGTCTAACCACATGAATTAAAACCGAAACGGTAATCGAAATCTCTGGCGAGACACCCGACTGTGCAAAAAGTGTCGCGTACGCAACTTCTTGCGTACCAAAACCATTAAAAGATGGAATCAAGGTTGCCAATGCAGTTAATGGCAAATACAAAACAATTTCCTTAATCGATAAATTTATCCCCATACCCAAAAACAAAACATAAACCAGGAAAAACGAAAAGACCTGCACCAAAAAACTATAGAACAAAATCAATCCAGCTTTTTTAGAATTTTTCACTAGCATCTCACTCGCCAACTTAAAATTCACCAAAAATTTAATTTTCTTTGAAACCAAAGTTAAAACAGGGAAATACAAACCAAGACCGATTACAAATAATAACACTCCAATAACAATCCCCATCATGCCCTGAGTAGACGCAATCCCAAACAAACTTAAAGAAAGAAGAATTAGAAGTCCACCAAATCGATCCATAAAAACACTGAAAAGGGCTATCGACTGATCTTTTATTTTATTGCCGACCGCAATGGACTTATACAAATCACCTCCCATTTGAGTAGGTAAAAAATTGTTATAAAAATATCCCTTAAGGTAAAGAACCATTAAAGATTTAAGAGGCACGTGCTTTTCTGGAATCGAAAGAATTGTCTGCCATCGAATACTCGAAATCAAAGTCCCAAATATCAAAATCAATACAGCACAAATTAAAATAAAGGGGCTAAACTGCACAACATTAGAAATTATTTTTGTAAAATCCTGTTGGATAATAATCCAAATGATCAATGCACCACTAATTCCTACTCTTAATATTAATTTTAGATAGCGTTTAATCTTTGGATCCATCTTTTATTCGACGATTTCACGAACCATATAAGGTTTGCGGCCTGATGACTCAAAATATGTTCTCATCATTAATTCTCCAAGCATTCCTAACATCATCGTTACTAATCCTAATACAAACATAAAAATCGAGAGTGTAAATAACGGCCTATCTGCCAAATCTGCTCCTAAGAATAGTTTTTCGAATATTAAAATAAAAGATACCGAGGCTCCAACAAATGCAATCATTGCTCCACCGAATCCAAAGAGTCTTCCTGGCATTGCCCTAAAAGGCTTTCTTGCAAAGTAAAGCATAAAGTATAAAGTCACTAAATCTAACAATACTTTTATAGTCCTTTTATGCCCAGCATAGGCTGATTTGCCATAATCGCGATCTTTAAATTCAGTATCAATTTCAACAATATTTGCACCAAACACACTGACATAATCAGGAATAAATCGATGCATCTCACCATAAAACTTCAGGCTTTTAGCAATGGGAGCAATCATTCCTTTCATACCTGAACCACGATCGACAATTTGGACTCCTGAAATCTTTTGAATTAGATTATTTGCCATTCCGCTTTTTGCGGCTCGTTCTCCTCCCCATCGTCCTTTTCTATTAGTGTTTACAAAATCATAGCCTTCATCTAATTTTTCAACTATTTCAATTATATGTTTAAGAGGAGTTTCTAGATCTGCAGAACAAATTAAAACGTAGTCGCCTTTTGCAATATCAAAACCAGCCTGGTATGCCTGAGATTGTCCGAAATTTCCCATTTGGTTAACTCCTATTACATTGGGATATTTTTCGGCATAAGATTTAATGACATCCCAAGTTGCATCTTTACTTCCATCGTTAACTGCAATAATTTCAAATTTATATTTGCAGTTTTTTTCTTCTTCAAGGAGTCCATCGATGGTTCGGTTGATATTTTTCTCTTCGTTGTAACAGGGAATAACTATAGAAACAAGGTTGTTCTTGGCAGTACGTGGATACAGTTTTTTGTTAGACATAGTTCAATAACTAATACTAGTACGCCAATTATAACGCAACCTTAAGATTTAGTAGAAGGGTAGCTTACCTGATCAATCCAATGGATTGCAAAACTTTTGATTGAAAACCTTCACCTAAAGCAGAATCAGGGCCATAGGTTCGCGGATTGAAATTACGAAAACACACACGCGAATCTGCTCCCTCAACCGTCTGGTTGTAAATATCAGAAAAAGTCATGATTCGATCTGGTCTTT
>CAZFZJ010000004.1:11961-23879 GCA_964523665.1 uncultured Candidatus Saccharibacteria bacterium | reverse complement strand
CCAGCCTGCATAAACATAATTTTATTAGGAATAAATCTAAACTCTCCACAATTTATTTCTTCTGCACTACCCTCAAACAACCCAGGTTCCAACGGTATTAAATATCTTTCAGTACATAGATATCCCTTCGATTTTATCACCTTCACCTAAAACTCTTCTTGCGATTACCGCGCTAGAAAATATGCACCAAGTCCTGAAACATAAACGGCTGACACTTCGCCTTCTAAAATTAATGAGGTAACTATTTCAACTAATCGCTGATCGGCAATAAGATCTTCAGATACGCTAGGGTCCACACATTTATAGCAGGAAATTTTTACCGAACAAATCCTATAATTTTACTCGACAGGTTAAACGACACTATACTGACAAAAAAGACCGCTAATACTCACCTTTTTTATACCAATCTGGCTGTTGAATAAACCAATCGTAATAAACTTCTACCATTTCTTTTAAAGTAGTGGATGGATAGTAATCTATTAACGACCTTGCTTTATCTGTATTTGCGTGTGTAATTTCCATCTGCCCGGGCAGTGGATTTTCTACTAATTTAATCCTCGAATGAGTCTTTTCCTCTACTAAATTCAAAAAATCAGCCAAAGTCACGGGGTTCGAATTCCCCAAATTCATAATTTCATATCCAAAGTTTTTTTGCATAGCTGTCTCATGAGCTTCCATCATGTGCTTTATATAAGTATAGTCACGAGCCGTTGCATTAATATTTTGATAAACAGGGAATTCCTGACCATACAAAGCAGCTCTAATTAACTTGGGCAGCGCCATATCAGGTCGAAGTCTTGGTCCAATTGGATTAAAAAATCTAAAAACAACCACATCAATTCCGAAATTTAAATGATATGTGTAAAGCAAAACCTCACAACCTTTTTTACTTGCAGGATATGGTGCTGCCGGATGACTAGTATCCATATCTTCACTAAAAGGGACTTTATTATTAGTGCCGTAAACAGAGGATGTTGAAGCGAACAATATTTGCTTGACACCTGTTTTTACTGCGGCGCTCGCCAAGTTATCAGTACCAACGTAATTAGACATTGCATAAACATGTGGATTCTTTACAGAAGGAGTAACCCCAGCTCTTGCTGCCAAATGGATAACCCTATCAAACTTTTCGTCCTCGAAAATTTCTAGCAATTTATCCTTTTCAACTAAATCCATCTCATATAATTTGAATTTTGGATTATCTTTAATAGAAGAAATATTAAATTCTTTTACTTTTCGAGGATAATAATCATCAAACACATCCAAACCAACAACATCAAAGTTTTTGGAGAGAAAATACTCGGCCATATTCGAACCGATAAATCCAGCAACTCCTGTTATTAAAATCTTCATATCCGAATTATAACATTGCAGTTTTTCTTCAAAAGTATGTATCATAGGTATGTATGTCTGAACTGTCAAATTTATCTTTTAGAATGGTGCTCGATGAAGTATCTGATCCAATTTTAATCGCAAATCCAGAAGGCAAAGTCGTTTACGCAAACAAAGCCTTTTCAAAACTTACCGAATACGACATGAAAGAAATCTTAGGATCAAAAGCAGGAACTCTCTGGGGGAAGATGATGCCATCGGAATTTTATGCAGACCTTTGGCAGACTATTAAGCACAAAAAAATCAATTATAAAGGGATACTTAAAAACAAGAAAAAATCAGGAACCTTATATGACGCGGAACTAAGAATTAACCCAATCGTTAATCAATTTAACGAAGTCGTTTATTTTATAGGCGTTGAAAAAGATATTAGTCATCAAGTACAAGAAGATAGATTCAGGAACGAATTCATGTCCATAATATCTCACCAGATGAGAAGTCCGCTTACTGCGATTAAATGGAACCTAGAATTAATCGAAACACGTGAATCAAAAAATATATCTCCTAATGTTCAAGAAATTCTGAAAGACATTTCAGACGCTAACGACAAGCTAATCAGCATAGTAGATCGATTCTTAACACTTACACATATTGAATCAGGCAAAATAACAATTTCTCCTCATAAAATCAGAATTAGGGAGTTTTTAACTACAGCCCTAAAAGAAGAACGCATTAATGCAACACATAAAAAAATAAAAACCAATGTGGATATTAAAGAAGGAATCGATGTGATCTACGTTGATAGCAAAATGGTCGGAGAAGCATTATCAAACCTATATTCAAATGCAATAAAATACACCCCAGAAGGCGGCAGTATTTCAATAAATGTGGATAAAAACGAAAAAGGAATCACTTTTAGCGTTACCGATTCCGGGTTTGGAATCCCCGAAGAAGATAAAAACCAAGTCTTCAACAAATTTTTCAGAGCGAGCAATATCAAAAAATATTCTATCGAGGGAACCGGCGTCGGTTTATATGTAGCAAAAATGATAATAGATTCATGTGGGGGCCAGATAGATTTTGAAAGTAAAATCAATAAGGGAACAACCTTTCGATTTACAATCCCACAGCCTGACATGTCAACACTAATAGATAATCCAAATTAGTATTTATCCAGTTCCTTTATTCTACTCTCTAGTGCTATATTTTATCTAGATTAATCAACTTATTTATATCTCTGCCGTGACAAGAAAAGTAAAAATCAGGCAACTTAAGAGCAAAGCTTCGGGAGGGGTGTTTTCATTGCTCGCAATTGTTAAACAAAAACCCATTCATATAACAATTCTTTTTGTTTCTGCTTCATTATTACTTTTTTCTGTTTACAAAATTCTAAACGATTTTGTTTTTGAAAGAATTTTCGCAGCAGGTGATACATCGGTGTCTTGGGATTTTTCAAACAGTGGAGACTATGCTTTTTCCAATAATAATCTAATCGAAGTATCATCTAATCAGGCCCAACTTAAAGAAAGAAATTATGAGACGGATGACAAAACATCCCTTCTACTTCATCTGAATGAAAGTTCCGGTAACCCATTTGATTCTTCTGGTCATGGACATAGTGTAACCGCATCGAATGTTTCATATTCAGGCGGAAAATTTAGTAATGCAGGTTTATTTAATGGAGACACTTCACAATTATCAATACCTGATTCCCCTTCGCTTTCTATTACAGGAACAAATACATTAGAAGCGTGGACAAAATTGAATTCGAATTTTTCCAAAGGAAGCATAGCCCAAAGACAAGGTTTATTCGATAAGGGTTCGTATCAACTCTATTTTAATAACGAGACGGGGAAAATTGTTTATGAATTAGAAAATGCATCTGCAACAAATTGGGATCTGGCTGGAGGAGGGTCATTCACTGTTCCCACCTGGGATCATAATGGGAGATCTAATGCAGATGCGACAACCCTTATAGGCACAAATTATTATGTCGGAACAGGAGTCTCTACAGGGGATGCAGAAGTATGGCACTATGACGGCTCAACATGGATAAAAATTGGCGGTGATGGTATTAATTCTTCTTGGACCTTAAATACTTTCGAAGGGATCTACTCTTTGACAAATGATGGTACAAACGTATACGCAGGGCTTGGTAATACTGCAGGGGATGCAGAGGTATGGAAGTGGGATGGCACTTCGTGGATAAAAATCGGCGGAGATGCAATAAATTCCTCTTGGCAAATTGCAGCATTCGAAGTTGTCTATGCTCTTTATTGGCAAAACTCAACATTATATGCCGCATTAGGAAACAGTGCTAACGATGCAGAAGTGTGGAGCTGGAATGGATCAGCTTGGACAAAAATTGGAGGCGATAATTTAAATGGAGGCTGGACTACTAATTTTGAAATGGTCTTTTCTCTTACAGGAGACGGTTCAAACTTATATGCGGGATTAGGTATGAGTGCGGGAGATGCAGAGGTTTGGAAATGGAACGGAACAGCTTGGACAAGAATAGGTGGAGATGGGATAAATTCATCTTGGGCAAATTCTACATATGAAATTGTATATGCACTGAATTATTTTAGTGGAAATTTATATGCAGGATTGGGAAATACCGCTAACGATGCAGAAGTATGGAGGTGGAACGGAACTTCTTGGGTACAGATTGGAGGGGATAGTCTAAATTCGGGCTGGACTACAAACTATGAAATAGTTTATGCGCTTACAAATGATGGGACTGACTTATATGCAGGTTTGGGATCCACCGCAGGAGATAATGAAGTGTTCCGTTGGAACGGCACAGCTTGGACAAAAATTGGTGGAGATGGATTAAATAATAGTTTCTCTTCAAACCATACCATCGTTAGTGATTTAAAATACGGTAATTCAATGTTGTACGCGACGGTAGCTTCAGGAAGTTCAAATTATTCTGCTGAAGCTTGGACTTATAATGGCTCAACATGGACTAGAATAGGTGGAGATTTAGTTAATAAAAGCTGGGGAAAAAGAGGCATACAAACAGTAGAAACGCTTACTGTTGCCGGCGATTATTTATACGCAGCAACAGGAAATACACTTGCTGGAAACGCCGTTATTTGGCAATACAACGAAAATTCATGGAATGTAGTTGGAGGGCAAGGAGTAAACAACTCTTGGGCACCGTATACATATGAAAATGTTTTAACGCAGGTTTCATATCAGGGTAATTTACATGTAGGACTTGGAACAACAGCAGGAGATGCTGAAGTTTGGAGATTAAACGAATCAACATGGACCCAAATAGGCGGGGATAATTTGAATGGGGGTTGGAATACCGGCTATGAAGAAGTATCCGCAAGTGCAGTATTAGATAACACTCTTTATATTGGGCTTGGAAATTCTGCTGGAGATGCTGAAGTTTATTCTTGGAATGGATCAACTTGGACAAAAATTGGAGGCGATAATTTAAATGGAGGCTGGAACACTGGATATGAAAGAGTAACTTCACTGACTGCATATAAAGGCGAATTGTATGCAGGTTTAGGTAGTAGCGCAGGGGATGCAGAACTCTTTGTCTGGAATGGAAGCTCCTGGACAAGAATTGGAGGCGACGGGATAAATTCATCTTGGGCGAACTCTGTTTATGAGCATGTTGATTCAATGATTGTATATAGAGATTTATTAATGGTCGGGCTTGGAACTAGTACTGATGATGCGGAAGTTTGGTCTTATGATGGTACAAATTGGGCTATGATTGGTGGAGATAATGTTAATGGTTCTTGGGATGCTGCAACATATGAAAGAGCAAGAAGCATGGTTATTTATAATGGAGAATTATACGTTGGATTAGGAATCTCAACAGGAGATGGTGAAATATGGAAATACAACGGCTCTAACTGGTCACAAGTAGGAGGCGATAATTTAAATGGTGGATGGACATCTGTAATAGAAGAAATTCAGTCTTTTAGTGTATATAGGGGAAAATTATATGCTGGAACAGGGAATACTGCTAATTCTGATGCGAATATCTGGGTTTATGGGAATAATGCTTATTTAGAAAGTACGTCAAATTCTTTTAATACAGATTGGAGACATATTGCGGGAATTTATAATGGATCAACTATGGCACTTTATATAAACGGAGTGCTAGATAATTCAATATCCGTATCTCAAACGATTCCTGATAACTCTCTAGATTTGTTAATCGGCGCAACCTATGCTGGCAGAGAAATTGGAAAGCCCCGAGGTGCATTTGAAGGGCTTCTTGACGAAATAAGGATTTCTAATATTGCAAGAACTCAGAATGAATTAATTACCGGAGCGTATGCAACCTCTGCCCAAACAGTCAATCCTACCGCTCCTGTTATGACATCTCAAATCAAAAATTGGAATGACTTTAATGTTACAGAAGGAGGAGTTGGAACAGTAACATACCGACTGTCAGATGATGGAGGAACCACCTGGAAATATTGGAACGGATCGGCATGGGTGACTTCATCTACAACATCAGAAGCAAATGATGCTTCTACAATAAATACAAATTTGTCTACCTTCCCTGTCACGACTAGTGGAATTCTTTGGCAGGCAATATTATTAGGAGATGGTAACCAACAGGTAAGTGTTTCTTCAGTTGAAATTACCGCTACTGCGGATATCTCTGCCCCATCAGAACCGAATACTTTGACAGCTAAAAGTTTAAATGGCGGGGACGATATAATAACAGACACTTGGTATCCGCATTCAGGACCTTATTTTTCATGGTCAGGTTCAAGCGATGGTTCCGGCTCGGGAATTTCAGGTTACTATGTCTATTTTGGAACAACGGCAGGTTCAATACCATCAACTGCAGGATCTTTTCAAGCAGGAACCACATTTACCGCATCTAATTTAATTAGCGGTTCAACATATTATTTACGAATCCAAGTTAAAGATAATGCAGGGAATCTAAGTGGTGTTTGGGCACCCTTTACGTATAAGTTTGATAATACGCTTCCTACAAATCCAAATACAATAACAGTATCCCCATCAGGATACGCAGCAAATAATAATTTCACTTTCTCGTGGCCCGCAGGAACAGACAGTGGTTCAAATATCGCAGGTTATCAATATAAAACAGGTGCAAGCACGGGGCCTCTTAGTGACTGGTCAACAACAATTACAGATAGATCAATAACGATACCCGATGCCGCATACAAATCTGATGACAACAAATTTTACCTTCGTACTTTAGATAACGCAGGCAACACAACAACTCAAATCGAAGCCACTTATTATTTTGCAGGAGAAGGACCAAGCGCTCCTCAATTTGTTGCGGTATCACCAAGTTCGAACACAACAAACTCATTTGCGTTTTCATGGCAAGCACCAGATAGTTTTTCGGGGAATGCTAACGAATTAACTTATTGCTATACCGTTAACACCTTACCATCAGCAAACTCTTGTACATTTACTAGTGCCGGTGCAACCTCACTTTCTGCAAGTTCCTTTGCAACGCAAGTTGGGTTGAATACCTTTTATGTTGTAGCAAAAAACCCAGCATTATCTGGAGGAACAATTAACTATGGTGCTTACTCAACCGTTACGTTTACTGCAAACACTTCAGCACCTGGCATTCCTCTTAATATTGATATCGCGGACATTTCTATAAAAAGCACTTCTACATGGAGACTCACAGTATCTTGGAACTCTCCCGAAGACGTTGGCTCAGGAGTATCAACTTACCAAGTATACAGATCAGAAGATGGATCAAATTATGAATATCTTGCAAATACTTCCGGCTCCGCTTATGTAGATACAGGGCTTCTTCAGCAAACTTACTATTATAAAGTCAAGGCATGCGACAACGTAAACAACTGCGGAGCCTTCACCTCAGAAGTCTCAATGCTCCCTACGGGCAAGTATACAGAACCTGCAACTCTTGATAAGGAACCTACTATTACGAATATCACAACTAAAAAAGCAACAATTAGCTGGACAACAAATAGAACCTCAGATACAAAAGTCCAATACGGAACTTCCTCTGGTCGTTACTTTGATGAAGAACCATCAAACTCAACACAGGTTGCAGCACATACAATTACCTTGTCCAATTTATCTCCCGGGACTACTTATTACTTCAAAGCTAAATGGACAGATGAAGATGGAAACACTGGCGTTTCAAAAGAGTATAATTTTAAAACGGAACCCGCTCCTATTATCAAAGATGCTGCACCAAAATCCGTAGGAATTAATTCCACCCTCCTACAATTTACAGTAAGCGGAGCCTCAAAAGTAAAAATTTATTATGGTGAAACAACAGCTTTCGGTGGAATTCAAGAGGTTACAACATCAACATCTGAAGCAACATATACCGCATTGATCGCAGATCTTAAAGATGGAACAAAATATTACTATAAATTAGCTCCATTTGATGTTGAAGGAGCAGAATATGACAATCAAATAAATTCATTTGAAACATTGCCAAGGCCAAAAATTGCAAACGTAACTGTCCAGCAGGTTAAAGGTACAGCTCAGCCCACAGTCCTTATAAATTGGACTACAAACACAGAAACATCGGCAATCGTAACATACTATCCCGAAAATAATCCAGCAGAAGCACGTGACGAGGTAAATGTCTCATTAATTAAGGGCCCTCATAAGATGTTAATAAGGGGATTAAAAACCCAAACAACTTATGCACTAATCGTAAAAGCTCGAGATGCCGTTGGCAACGAAGTATCAAGCGACATTAATAGATTCACAACATCCACGGATACAAGGCCTCCATTAATTTCTGATTTAAAAATTGAAGGCGGAGTAATTAAATCAGGAGATGGATCACAGCTAGCTCAACTAATTGTTTCCTGGAACACAGATGAACCTGCAACTTCTCAAGTTGAATATGGAGAAGGTACTGGTACTAACTACTCTCAAAAAACTCAATCTGATACAAATTTAACTTACAATCACTTGGTTGTTATTTCTGGATTACAAACTTCAAAGGCATATCATCTAAGAGCTATATCAACTGACCAAACAGGCAACACTGTCAATTCAATAGATACAGTTACGATCACTCCAAAAGCAACTGATAATGCGCTTGATTTAGTTATTAGTAATTTACAAGAAGCCTTCGGTTTTGTTGGTAAAATTAATTAATATTTATGAACAATTACATTATTGAAATTCAAGACGTACGAAAATCCTTTAAGGTTGGCGATCAAACTCTCGAAATTTTAAAGGGAAATACAATAAATGTTGACTATGGAGACTTCGTAATTTTATTTGGTGCATCTGGTAGCGGTAAATCCACGTTATTACACATAATTTTAGGATTAGAACCTCCCTCTTCAGGCAAAATCTTCTTTTTAGGTGAAGACCTTTATAAAGAAGGTACAAATGAAGATTATCGTTCAGAATTCCGCAAAAGGCACATTGGAATGATTTACCAACAACCAAACTGGATAAAATCACTTTCAGTGATTGAAAATGTTTCTTTCCCCCTATTATTATTAGGAATGGATAAAGCACGTGCGTATCAAAAAGGACTAGAGGCCCTTCAGGTAGTTAACATGGAAAACTGGAAGGGATATATTCCAACAGAACTATCCTCAGGACAGCAACAAAGAGTCGCACTAGCAAGAGGAATTATTAATAACCCCCAAATTATTATTGCCGACGAACCTACCGGTAATCTTGACCAAGAATCAGGGCAAAAACTAATGCAGATTTTAAAGGATTTAAATGACAAAAGCGGGAAAACCGTTTTGATGGTTACGCACGATCTTGAATATTTAACTTTCGCAAAAACAGCCTTCAGAATGGTTGACGGAATGATCGTTGGTGTTTATAGAGGTGATGAGAAGGAAAAGTTATTCAGTGAGCTTAAGTTTAAACGCGGAGTGATCGATGATAAAAACAATTCCGGTAAGATTCAGACAAAAGCCACAATTGAGATTCAAAATGAAAACAAACCTGCAGAAACGAAAGCGGGTAAAGTTGAATAATCAAAGATAAATAACTAGAATAAAATTAGATGGATATAGTAAAAGTACTTAGTATTGTATTAATTTTTTTAATTACCCTCCCAATCAGGGTTTTGAAATTGTTTTCACTTCGAAATATAATACGAACCTCCAAATCTATTCGCGATTTACTTTCTTTTGTCTCTCTACTCATTGCATACTTGATAATGAGTACCGCTGTGAATATGACCGCCTCAAGATTTTGCCCCAATTTTCTTGGATCAATAATAATTCGGCCAATTTCAAAGATCTACGATATTGTTGTAAATCTTAATCGTTACAACGAAACTTCAATTAACAGAATTAATCTTATTGAACTCGCAATCAGAAACATGAAATTCAAAAAAAACAGAACTTTTATAACCATCGGGGGGATGTCGATTGGAATTGCCGCAATCGTCTTTTTGGTATCTCTGGGTTATGGTTTGGAGAAAATGGTGATTTCTCGAGTCGCTAGACTTGAAGAAGTGAACAAGCCGATGTAATTACACAACCCGGAAGTAACGTGAAAATAAATGACAAAACATTAGCAGATTTCAACGAGTTCACGAATGTAACCCATGCACTACCAATGATAGCTCTTGTAGGTAAAGTGAGCTATAACAATTCAGTCGCAGATATGGCTGTGTATGGTGTCACTTCCGAATATTTACAACAATCGGCGGTAAAACCTGTTAAAGGTGATATTTTTAAAAGTGAAGAACTTGCTTTCTCTATAGAAAATGGCCCTTCAAAGAAAATAGCGGGAACAGTGGCAGGAGCAACAACGGAAGAAGCCTTCGGAAAATATAAACAGGTTTTGGGAGAAGCAGAATTTTCGATTTTCCCAGAAGAATGGCTCAAGGTTAGAGAAGAACCATCAATAACATCTCCCATCATAGGGTATACAAAACGTGCAGACGGTTCACAAACAGGATATCAAGTATACGGTTCAGGTTATGCTGATAATAAAAATGGAAAAGCAGGAGTAGATGCTGATAACAAACCCTTGGGTAAATGGATTAAATCAAATTATCGACTTTGGGATTTAGTTAATGGCGAATATGTACAAAAGAAAACAAATGATAATCAAGAAATAGCAGAAGGGTACATCGCACAGTTAGACACCGTGGTAATCTCTACCTTCTATCAAGCAAACAAGTTAAACGGACAAGTCTTGGGAGATACAACAGCTGATAATATAGCTGCAATAGATGTTGGTGACACAGTAAGTAATACTATCAATACCGTTGTCGAAAAAACCACAGATACTGCTAATACTGTCTTTGATAATATTGTTGAGATTAACGGAGAATACGTATTTTTAGAAGATTCGCAGTCTGATGCAGATAAGGTAAAAAAAGTTGCACTTTCTGATAAAGCT
Source organism: uncultured Candidatus Saccharibacteria bacterium (assembly GCA_964523665.1). Classification (GTDB taxonomy): domain Bacteria; phylum Patescibacteriota; class WWE3; order 2-01-FULL-39-13; family 2-01-FULL-39-13; genus CAZFZJ01. Next base: position 13,199 of record CAZFZJ010000004.1, on the reverse strand, counting down.
CATAAAGAAGCGGTTGTTAACCGAGCGATGTTAAAAATACTTGGCTTAAACGAATCAGAAGCTGTCAATAAAACTTTCGATGTATCATTTATCATCCCTTCTACTTTAACCGATAATCCAAACGAAAGAGTAGAATCAGAATCATCGACCTATAAAATCGTCGGCGTAATTCCACAAGATGACTCGCCTTTTTTTTATGTTCCTTTTATCGATCTTCGTAGTTTAGGTATATCTAATTATTCACAAATCAAAATCGTAAGTGACGACACAAGATATCTGTCTGATATCAGAAAGCGGATCGAAGCCATGGGATTTCTCACAAACTCAGTGGTTGATACGGTCGAACAAATCAACAACTTATTTGCAACGGCACGTACTATCTTAGCTTTAATCGGTACTGTTGCTCTAGCTGTTGCAGCCCTTGGTATGTTTAACACATTGACGGTTTCACTCCTCGAAAGAATTAGAGAAATTGGCCTTATGAAAGCGATGGGCATGAAGTCGCACGAAGTTAAAGAACTTTTCTTAACAGAATCCATGATCATGGGATTCTTTGGAGGAGTACTAGGTATCGCGATGGGATTTATTGCCGGAAAATTATTAAGTGTAATTCTAACTGCAGTAGCAATAAGTTCTGGGGTTGGGGTTATCGATATTTCGTATGTGCCATTTAGCATCGTCGCTGTGGTTCTAATCCTCTCAATTTTTGTTGGCTTGGTCACTGGGTTGTATCCTGCAAAAAGAGCTACAGATATTTCGGCTCTTAATGCTTTAAGATACGAATGATCCTATAGGGTTGCGTTTTCTTTTGACATAAGAGTAATATGTTTTTATGAAACTACTCATTGTCGAAGACGACAAATTTTTAGCCAATGCATATAAGCTAAAATTCACCCAAATTGGATATGAAGTCAAACTCGCAACGAACGGTGAAGAAGCAATAAAAATATTAGAAGACTTCAAGCCGGGTGTAATTCTTACTGATATTTTAATGCCTGAGTATAACGGGATTAAACTACTAAATTATCTAAAGGATCATCCCGAACTAAAGACAGTTCCGGTTGTTGTAGCCTCACAACTTTCTGGCAAAAAAGATATTGATAAATGCACTGAACTAGGCGTGAAAGAATATTTTATTAAAAGTGACATTACAATCGAAAGCCTGGAACAAAAAATCCGTAAATATTTTAACTAATGTATGATCAATTGGATAAAAAACAATAAACTTTCATCCGTTT
>CAZFZJ010000004.1:9384-11936 GCA_964523665.1 uncultured Candidatus Saccharibacteria bacterium | reverse complement strand
TATCGTTTTAGCTTTTATAATATTTTCAGGAATTAAAACCAGGATAACACCGCTTGGTTATAACAATTCATATCGCTCAAATAATTCTTATTCAGAAATGGGAAAGGCAATGGATACTATGGTCCCATCCGAAATGCCGATCGCTACTGCTCCCAGCTATTATGATGAAACCACATCCAAACCTGATAGTGCACGTATGGTTATTACCGACAATTCAGCTTCTCTTGTTGTAAAAGATGTAACCGAAGCAAAGAATCAAATTATCTCAAAAACGGATGAATATGGCGGTTTTATGGTTAATGTAAATATATATAAACCAGAAGAAAGTCCCAGTGGAACAATCAAAGTTAGAGTTCCCGTTCAAAAAAGTGACGATTTCAACAAATATCTAGAAAACATCGCAATTAAGGTCGCTTCATTTTCAACAAATGGCAGAGATGTAACGGATCAATACAAAGACCTGGATTCTCGATTACAAGTACTGAACGAATCATATGATCGAATTGATGCAATTTATAAGAATGCTACTACGGTAGAAGAAATGCTCCAAGTGCAGCAACAACTCTTTTCAATTAGAGATCAAATCGACTCTATTAAAGGGCAGAAAAAATATATCGAAGATACTACAAGTACGGTAGCATATACAATTTATCTATCGACTGATGAATTTTCACTCCCATATAGCCCAGAAGGTGCTTGGAGACCAGAAGTGGCATATAAACTAGCTTTAAGAAGTCTGGTGGTAAATCTAAGAGGACTTGGCAATACTGCAATTTGGATCGCAGTATACGCTGTAGTTTGGCTTCCTGTACTTACGTTCGCATATCTTGCATATAGAATCGCAAAACGCAAAAAGTATAGGAAAACTGCAAACATGGACAATAAAACTTAAAACCCTAATAATATAAATAATGCTCTTGATTGATATAATTCTATTTACATTCGGACTTATTCTTCTTGCGGTTTCATCTCATGTTTTGATAGATACTCTCGAAGTTGTAACAAATCGACTCAAAATCTCACAATTTAAATTTTCTATGATTCTGCTTGGCATACTAACATCGCTACCCGAATTATCAATCGGTATGAATGCGGCGCTCGAAGGTAAACCAGAGATTTATATCGGGAATTTACTAGGAGGAATTGTAGTTTTATTCCTATGGATAATACCGTTTCTAGCTGTTTTTGGGAAAGGCATAAAAATAGAGAAAGAAATGGGTAGGAATGAACTACTGTGGTCGATGATCATTATTCTTCTTCCATTAATAATGATCATCGACCACAAGTATTCTTTATACGAAGCACTGATTCTGGTTTTTGCCTACTTAATAAAAATACTTTTGACAAAAACCAGAAAATCGGTAAATATGAAAACTCCATTAAACCTCAAACTCATGGCATCTGGTGTACTAATTCCCGTTATTTTAATTGGAACAATCTTCATGGCTAGCGGTGTTATTGTTGAGAGATCAATCTCAATAGCAAACCACCTAAACATCCCAACATTTTTAATCGGGGTATTTATTTTAGCAATTGGAACAAATTTACCTGAATTTACAATCGCAGTAAACGCAGTTAAAAGTGGAAGAAAAGAAATTGCATTTGGTGATCATATAGGATCTGCTCTTTCAAACGTTTTAATATTCGGATTATGCGGGCTTATTAGTGGCGGGGCAATTATCAATTTCGACGCTTATCGTTTAACAAGCTTCTTTATGTTTATTGCAATTGCAATCTTTTATTTGTTTATTAGAGCACAAAATGAACTTAACCAAAGAGAAGGTTTTCTTTTAATCAGCCTCTTTCTCATATTCGCCATCGTTCAGATTCTAATAAAGTAGATTTAGTGCTCCACTTCATTAGATCTATTAATTATCCGTTATAACAACACATTTATCTTTACAATTCTCAAAAAAGACAAAAGTCGAGAGGGCGAATTTATAGTAGATTCGTAAGTTTTAACTCTTAAAGTAATCGATATAATAAAAATCTAATCCCAAAGATTCACAAGCTTTTCGATCATTCTCGCTATCTCCCAGAAACAAATAATCAGATTTCTTATATTTTGTCGGATCAAAAATTTGATCAAAACCCTCTGGGTCTGGCTTTAGATACTTTAATGTATCTTGGGTAACTAACCTTGTGAAGCAATCAAAAATGCCAAGATCTTTTAATATCCCTGTGATAACTTTTGTGCAATTCCCCGACCAAATATGCATTTCTTTCTTGCCACAATTTGTTTTTATAAAATCAATCAGTTCTTGGTTATTAATTACTTTTTCTAATCCCTCATATTCTAGTTTCTCTGTTATTTCTCTAATAACAGGCAAGATTGATTCTCCAAAATATTCAACTACACTATTTCGAAGCGTGATGTAGCTGTTGGGATTCGAATTTATTCTCTCTTGAAAATGAGTTACAACCTCGGGAAACTTATCTCGAAGAAACTTAATATGCCCTAACCAATCAGCATGTAACTGTACTAATGTTTCATCAAAATCGTCGTTTAATACTTTATAGTTTTTGGGTCGCTTCTCAATATCAGGAATCTT
>CAZFZJ010000004.1:9095-9332 GCA_964523665.1 uncultured Candidatus Saccharibacteria bacterium | reverse complement strand
GCCATCAGATATACTTTGACAATTTTCTTTAGTACATTTCTGAGATATTAAAGTCTTTCCTTTACTCGTTAGTGTATGGTCAATATCCCTAGATGTTTCATCTAGGATTTGTTGGTAACATGTAGATCCATAACACGAGGCTTCAAAAAATTGCTTCACATCCGAAGGTATAACTTTACAATCCGCAGAACCTCTATCACGAAGAATATAATGCAACTGAATATTGAAATCACCCAA
>CAZFZJ010000004.1:0-9047 GCA_964523665.1 uncultured Candidatus Saccharibacteria bacterium | reverse complement strand
TTAAATGTTGCCGCATTTACTGCATTTGCTTGTATTGGCCCGAAGAACATGCCATTTGCGCACTTGGTGGAATTTGATTACTTGTTGGATGAGTTTATCCTTCACCCGGGTCTTTAGTGTCGTATTCCCCAGATAGCTGCAACAACAGGAACACTCAGATTTGTTAAAGGTGCGGTTAATGCCCATAATGGGTTACCCCCCCACATCCACCATCTGGTAAACCAATAACCTCCTCTTGGGATATATACAGAAGACCCAGCCTCTCAACTCCTGTACTAAATTTTATTCTAAACATCCTCCAAAATTTATAAACGGATTATTCGCATCACTTACTCCCATTGTTTGTAATATTAATTTCGGGAAAAAGGCCGCACTTCCAACTACTAATAAACCAATTACTGTAAGAATTATCCCCGTAACATTCTCTTTTAACTTCTCAAATATCTCACTACTATCTGCTTGCATAAAACCATAGATAGATTTTGCAATGAGATATATAAAAAAGATGGTTAATCCTGCGGTAACGAAATAGTAAACTAGGTTAACCGCAAATACTGAAACGTTACAGATATTATCAAAAATTGAACCGGGTTGTACGTATACAAAATCTGTTAATGTAGCCATAAATAAATAGTACACTTAAAACGTAATAAATGTTAAAAGCAAACATTTTCTAGTAGACTTTTATTTTATAACTTTCTGAGGTTTCATCGGTCTCGATGAAACCTATTTTATATAAAAATTTTACTGAATAACCAGGCAATACCCAAGATATATCATAGGGAACAACCCCTGGTTTTATTGCATTTGCTGCTTTTGCTAATCGGTTTGTGCAGTTATCTGAGAAAGTATTATAGAACTCAGGCGCATCATGCAATTGACTCGTTTCTAGTGCCAACTCCCGAAAAATATTAAGTGCATATTCTGAAGACAACTTCATCTTATATCTATAAATGTCGGATTTTTCAACAATTAAACGCTGACCAACAAGATCTCTTTCGGTACCCCAAACATTAATTAATTCATAATTATTATAAAGACCATAGAACGCATTAAAATCTTCTCCAACCTCTCTTCTGGCTTCTACAGAAACGAAAACCTTCTCACCATCATTAAATTCGAATTCCAAAAATGTGTGCGCAATTGCTTTCCACTTAGAAAAAGGTTCCATTAGAAAATAAACATTTTTGATTTGAGATGGATTGTATGTCTTAGAAATATATTCTATAGAAATTGGTCCGTCTTCATTATATGACCAATCACGAATGTCGCTTACCGTAATGGTTCCATCTTCATTAAAATTAACAATCGGTAACCTCTCAAAACCAGATTCCCAGTTACGATCATTCGATGGTTTTTTAATTAAAAAGGTATAAACAAGAAATAGTAAGATAAGAAGAACAAAAAGTGATAAGAAATAAATGGATTTGACGGTGATCTTATACATATGTCGACTTAGTTAACGCTTTATATATTATTTTATATGTATCGTAATCAAAAGGAAGTTCTAAAACCCTCTCTACTGCATCATCACCAAAATATTCAATAGTTGAGAGAATTCTCCACTTATCTATTTTATATACAACTCCAACACCAGAATCCTCATCAAATTCACGAATTAACTTGACCTCGTTATATGGCCACGGTTTTATAAAGGGATCTTTTAGTAAAGCTGAACAAAACCGTTTATTATGCTCTTCAATATGTTTATCATCAAGGCAAATCCCACAACATTTATTTATGTAAAATCTAAAACATGCTTTTTTCTTTTTAGTTGGATTTTTTTCTAATCCAACAACTTGCAAACAAAGTTCATGCGAATCTGCTGATTCTAACAAGTAGTCTTTTGCCCTTTTTGCATTCTTAAATACCGCAAGAATATTTTCAGGGTTATGATCTTCAAGCTCTTTTGAAACTAAGGGAATTATTAATCCTTCTTCGTTTGTTTTCCAAGATAGATAAACCGGAGAACTTTTTTTACGAAGCATTTTGTTGTAGAGTGGCATTAATTCTCTAACTAATTCAGATTCGAGAATTAATGCCGAAATTTCTCCCGGAGTAACTTTATAATCAACCCTTGCAACCTGAGACCAAATCTCAAACTCTTTTGAGTCAAAATAAATCCCGCGCAAATGGTCCATCACTCTTTTTTTTATGTTAATTGATTTTCCAATATACAACGGCATGCCGGTTTCGCCATAAAAAATATAAACACCACATTTTTCTGGTATAAGGTCAAGTTCCTCATCTCTGATTAATGGGTTAGTGTATGGCGTTTTTATTATTCGATTGCGAGCCGTTTCAATTATCGTTTCACCAAACGACTTCTGAACCACTTCTAAAAATTCATACAAAACTTTGGCGTCATCATATGCTCGATGCCTTGCACCCACATTAAATGAAAATCTCTCGATAATGCTAGATAAATTATGATGTTTATATTCGGGATACAATGCTTTTGATAATCTAGCAGTACAAAAAATTTGAGAATTATAATTTACACCAAGTCGTCTAAATTCATTTTTAATAAACGCGTAATCAAAGCCAACATTGTGAGCGACAAAAACGGAACCGTCTAGCATATCAAATACTTCTTGTGCAATTTCCTCAAATGTCGGGGCATTATAGATCTCATCAAGAGAGATCCCTGTTAATTCTAAAATGAACGGTGAAACTGAAACCTGTGGATTTACTAAAGATTTATATTCTGAAACAACATTTCCATTTTCTACTCGTATAATCCCGATCTCAATAATTCTGTCTTTTGTTGGGCTTCCTCCAGTAGTTTCTACATCAACCAAACAATAGTTATCGAACATACTATGTAAATGATAATATGAAATTATGAAAATCATAGTCACGGGAGGTGCCGGCTTTATTGGCTCACATATTCAAGACGCACTTCTAAACCAAAACCACGAAGTTACTGTCATCGATAATTTACGTTCAGGAAAAGAAGAAAATATCGCACAGAATTCAAAGTTCGAAAACGTTGATATAAGAGATCGTGAAGCTATTCTCAAAATATTTGAAAACTTCAAACCCGATGCTGTGTTTCATTTGGCAGCACAAAATGAAGTCCCCTACTCAATGGAACATCCCGAAGAAGATCATGATATTAACATCGAAGGGACAATAAATATTTTAGAGGGATGTAAATTAAATAAAACTAAAATTATATTCTCAAACACCGGAGGAGCACTTTACGGTGAAGTGGATGATATTGACCTACCAATAAAAGAAGATTTACCAATTGTAAACCCAACTTCGTATTACGGAACCTCTAAGCTCTGCGCCGAACAATATATAAAACTTTATGGGAATTTATATCAAATTCCTTGGGTTTCACTGCGATATGCGAATGTTTATGGTCCAAGACAAGCAGGTAATCGCGAAGCAGGCATTGTAGCAATATTTACCTCTAAAATGCTCGCAGGCGAAATCCCGACTATCAACGGCAAAGGAGAACACACTCGTGACTATGTTTATGTTGAAGATGTTGTTGACGCAAATTTAAGAGCACTGACTTACAATCAAAATGATTACTTTAATATTTCAACAGGAACAGAGATATCAAACCAGACAGTTTACGACACCTTAGCTAATATTTTGGGAGTTAAAATTCCTGCAAATTACGGCCCAAACCGCCCGGGAGATCCCGTTCGAAACTGCTTAGATAATTCAAAGGCCATTAAGATGCTGAATTGGAAAGTAAAATACGACTTTCAAAACGGAGTACAAAAGACTGTCGATTTCTACAAAGCCGCCAAATATTATTAAAGAAGTTTGTATTTGCCGGTATATGTTCCATATCCCAGATTATTTTTATTGAGATATTCCATTAATTCAGTGACAGATTTAAACTGATTCTTTTCTATGATCTTGGGTAGAGCATAAATTTTATAAACGTAATCATGCTTACCTTCTTCAGTTGGACAAGGTCCAACATATGTGGCCGAGCCATAGTCATTCACTAAGTGAATGCCACCCTCAGGAATCGAATTTTCTTTAATCTCTGTTATCGTTGGATTGATATTAACAACAATCCAATTATACGTATTGCCGTTTCTACGATCAGATTCATACAAAATTACCACTAACGATTTTGCTTGATCAGAAACACCAGAAATCGCGATAGGCGGATTAACATTGGGCCCCTGACAAGTATATTTAGGAGGAATTTGCCCATTTGGAGGAAAAGCAGATGATGCTATACGAAGTCCTCCTAAATCAACAAAAACTGAACTGGGCATCATAAACGGATTAATAGAATTTGTATTCACCAGATAAACAATTGACCCGAAGAAAAGAACGATTAACAACGCAAATAAGAAAATTGTTTTGAGTAATTCGCCACCCATAACCCTATATTATAACCGATAGTATCTTCATTTAGTACTAATTTCTAATGTAGAAGAAATGTAATTTACTAAACTCAAACCATCTTCTTTTCTTTTTAGAAATTTGCAAATTAATGATCTACAGTCTGATTTATATGTCTCCGATTTATATGTCATGGTCCCTAAAACTTTTTTATCATTAGAATCTTTGTGAATAAATAAAGCAAATACTATTAAAAAGAGTGGCAGATAAAAATAAACCGATGGGTTTTTAGCCATTTGTTGAATTTTATACCTGTATAGACAATGTTTCGTGACATTCTAAATACAAATAATCATTCAAAAATGTCAGTTTTCGATTTTTGGGTATAGTAAATTAAACCAGCACTGCTAGGTTATCTATAAGTTAGCCTAGCAGTGTTCGGATCGTAAAATAGGGATTAATTTTTCGAAGATAAATCGTTTCTTCCCAACTTTCTAAGAATCCATCCTAAAACGGTCATAAAAAATCCCTGTATTCCTGTATAAACATAACGTAAATCAAAAGCTCCTGTTGTAGGAAGTCTTTCTGCAATTTCTTTTCCTAATACACTTCCGGTTGAAGCTCCTAATACCATTCCACCTCGGCCATCGTTTGTTGCCTCAATACAGAATTCAGCATTATCATCCCCTGTTTCTGTTTCATTTGTATCATCTCGTGTCCCTTCAGCTTCAGCATAATTTTCGGTACACATTTCTCCCTCTAGACCATAATCTTCGTTCAATTCAGCTACATATTCATATGATTTGCTTTCGCCTGGTTTTAGAGTAACACTACCAAATTCAATCATGTTCTTATCTTCTTTATAGTCTCCATTTCCTGAGTCATATTTCAAAACGTCAGGCAAATAATCATAAAGTTTAATTTCAACGAGATCAACATCTCCAACATTTTTCAATGTCACTTTGAATTTGATTTTGTCATCTTCTTGAAAAATATAGGGGAATGATCCACCAGATTTTTCGACAGAATTTGCCCAATCTTTTGATTTTGGATTGTAAATTCTTTTATCTACATCAAGATCTGCAATGACTAATCCTCCAATTTCGGGGTCTTCAGGATCCTCTTCTTCTAAAGTAGGTGTTGGAGTTGGGGTAGTTGTTGGCGTTGGTGTTGGTGTTGGTGAAGGTGTCACACTCGGTGTCGGTGTTGGAGTCGGCTTACATTCATTTTCCTCATCATCCTTATCATCATTTTTGTCATGGTCTTTATCCTTATCTTTATCCTTATAATCCTTTTTATCTTTATCATCGTCCTTCTTGTTATCTTTTTTATCATCTTTTTTCTCTTCTCTATCACGATCACGATTACCAGCAAATGCCAAAGGCGTAATTAGATTAAGCTGAATTAATCCCGTAAATAAATATATTACAAGGGTGAAGACGGCAATTGCCCGTATTAAAGATTTCATTGATTTCCTTTTTAGGGCAAGAAAAATATTTCGGGCGGGGAGCAAAATACTAACCGTCACCATGATATACTACCAAAGTCCTTTAGTCAATATTCTCCGTATGGGCCGGGTACATAGGTAACACTTTAGAGGTACTAGATTTAGGACTATTGTCTATGGCTTTTAGTACAAATTCAAGGGGTATATCGTAGTTTAGTGATTGGTGTGGTCTGTGAGTATTGTATTCTATCAACCATTTAGTTAATGTCTTGTTTGATTTATCTATATTATGTGTATTAATTACTCTTTGTATCTTATGTGTACTGATAGATTCTTCATACATATGTTGATAGATCTTTTTAATCTTTGATCTACCGTATCTCATATACTTCTTTCTAATATCTTTAATTTTGAGTCTTTAAATCGTTTATGCCATTTATCTTCTTGGTATTTAGTTGTTTTTATACAGTTCATAGATACACATTTTACTCAATGTGTTACCTATGTATCTCAGCCTAAACAGAAGTGACAGGTCTAAGCAGGTTTTGTTATAATCATTCATATGGCAGAAGCAAAAGGAAGAAAACCAACATGTTTGCAACGAATCATTCAAGAGTTGCACGAGCGTGATTTCCTAACCGCTGATTTAATCATGGGCCTTCGTGATTGGAGTATGGACTTAAAAATGGGGCTGGTCAAAGCTAACGCCCAAACTAGAGAACAAGCTATCGCAAGGACAATCGCTCTAATGAAAGGGTTAGACGATCCGAAAAAACTAGCAGAAGGGTGGGTTAATATGGACGGTTCTGTTTCCCCTAACTCGGAAGCAGGTTTAAGAGCAAGACTATCAGACGAGATGGCTCTTTGTTTAAGGAGGGGAGGGGTCTTGACTCCCTCAGGAGAAATTAGACGAGACATAGCACCACTAATTGAAGAAGAAGCTTACGGATTGAGACCAGAACTTAGGGTCGAGGTTCAGTTATTATTAGAAGAGTTAGGAGAAGGAGAAGTAGAAGGACGAACCTCAACTCTTGCTGGTGGCAATTTCAGCGAAATAGACTAACTTTTTCAGTATAAAATTGACCCTTGTATTAAAAAGAATCTTTGCAATTCTAAGCCAGGTTGAAAAATCCAAGATAGATACTCAAGAAAATAAGACCAACTAGTCGGAGTGGTTACAGACAGAGGTGGTCTTTTTTTTGTTGATGGCCAATTAGCAAATATATTGAAAGTTCATACCAACGTTGCTCTCAATCTTTTTTTAGTTTCTTCTGACAATTTTTCACCCTCTCCCTGAAGCCAAGCAACGACCTCACCCTTAGAAATCTTTAACACTCCAGCTATAGTATGATATTCAAGGGGGTGAGGGGACATATCACCTTTTCACCATTCTCGTCTAAAACGTACATTTCCCTACCCGAACTAGGGCTGGTCTCAAAATCACATTTATTACACATAGTAGAACAAAGCTGCTGCATATATTCATTACGAATCTTTCAAAAATGCAATATTGTGTATAGGATTGGTGGCTCCGCGTATTGGAGGGTTTGGGGTACGGATCTCTTTAGCTAAGGCGACTTTCTATTGTATAAGCTCGCATTGTTGTTTATATACTTCGGTATTCATGACTTCTTTAAGTAAGGATTCTTTTACTTGATTTGTAACACAAACACCAAAATTATCAGTACCAATTACATTTGATTTTTTGCAATGTGTATAACCATCGGTCTGAAGTTGGCTCAAATATACAATCGATTCGTAATTGGAACCTGATAATGTCGCCGTAGGGGTTGTACCCGTCGAACGATAGAATTCTGAGATTCTCGATCTTAAGGATTCTGTTTCCTCTGGGTTAAAATTTAGGCTAAGCAATAATTCATTATAAAATGCGTCAACTTCATCCATAAAGCAGATATGCGCATTTGGGGAAGAAGACTCATGCAATCTTGAAATATACTGCTCAACATGTGTTAACTCATGCACAAGGAGTAAACTGGTTAATAGTTCGTCTTTTGACTGATATTTTGTATCTACATAAATTTCTAATCGCTGTGGATCAGAGTCTTTACTAAACGTAAAATATCCCTCTGTACCAGTACCACCCAAATCTCTATATTCTATATAGATACAATTCCTAAAAGGAAACCCTCTTTCCAACTGCATCCGATCTTCTATAAGATTAATAGCTCTGCTAAATTCAGAAGGTATATTATATGGTTCTGTGCGCTTACAAACATATCCGTTTGCAGGTTGGTAGGTCTTCAGTCCTATTACTAAACCTGTACCTATCACCCAATACGCTAAAAGGAAAACAATAACAAAATTTAACTTTGGAATCCTGAAGAGAATTGCCGAGGCCGCCACGGCAAACACACCATACATTACAACAATTCTATTTTGGTTGGTATCACCCATCGCTACGCGTTCAGCAAAAGTTGCTCCCTCATGTAGAGGCACCATGAAAGGTAATGTAAGTAACAATAACCCCGCAGCAAACATTATAGAAACAACAAACGCCATCACTAATTTTTCCAATAGATTTAATTGTTCAGCCTTATGTCGTAACGAAAAGAGAATATAAGAAATTTGCGAAATAAAAAGAGTTAAAAGTATCGATATTCCAAGAGGAACTAAAGTAACTGCCCAAACTTTAGCGAGTGTTGGGTTAGACTCATTCGTTTCCGGAGTTAAGACACCATACAATAGCCAAAGAACAGAGACAACTGATAAAAGTGCCCATATTACGGTGCTAATCCTATAAAGCTTTTTTATCATCATTTCAATAAAATTATATCAAACAGTTGGAAACATATTTTCGCGAGTTATTGTGCTTAGTCATTACAATGTTGTATAAAACAGAAGTGTTAAGGATTGAAGAAATACAAATTTTAACAAGAATTGATATAATTCACACAAATGAATTCAGTTACAGACGAAGATTTTCATGAATTATTAAAAGCCAATTCAGAGACCGCACATCTTGAATTCAAACTAGCTAAAGATTCCTTTAATTTCGAGAACGGGAAAAAATCTATTTGTGGATATATCACGGCAATCGCGAATGAGGGTGGAGGGAAGCTAATCTTAGGAGTTACGGATAAACTTCCCCGAAAAATAGTAGGAACTAGGGCTTTCCCAAACATTGATAAATTGGAGCAAGATATATTTAAGAGGCTTCATCGAAGAGTACATATTTCTGAGAAAGATTTCGAGGGAAAAAGGACTATTATAATAGAGATTCCGTCTCGACCAATTGGAGAGCCATTAGATTTCGAAG
>CAZFZJ010000003.1:38043-42822 GCA_964523665.1 uncultured Candidatus Saccharibacteria bacterium | reverse complement strand
TTGTTGTAATTCTAATCCCAATTCAATCCCAAATCCTAGTCAAACGCATCTAATCGAAAAATAGTGAACGAAGAATATCGAAAAATGGATATTAAATATAAACGCTATATGATTTTTTATCACAACGCCAAATAAATCAACGTAAAGCGAATCTAGAATATATCGGTTATGCAATCGCTTTTTGGTCTTAACAGTGCGTTTGATAAAGATTTTGGAATCGAATCTGAGCCAAAATTATATATTAAGAGCCCTCAGATTCTCTATGTTATAATTCCGTTGTTCATATGAAAATTAAATACCTAGGCCATTCATGTTTTAAAATTACGGGTAAATCAGACGCATCATCGAATGTTACAGTTGTTACTGACCCATTTGATTCTAAAATGGTCGGGTTATCACTCCCCCAGCAAGAAGCCGATATTGTCACTGTCAGCCATCACCACACAGATCATGACTTCACTGAAAAAGTAAAACCTAAAGGAGAAAATTTATTCATAGCAGATACACCCGGAGAATATGAAATTCAAGGTTTGAGAATTTACGGAGTAAAAAGCTATCACGACGATAAAGGTGGCAAAGAACGTGGCAGCAACACAATATTTATATACGATTTTGAAGAGGCACGTGTGGCACATTTGGGAGATTTAGGCCATCCACTAAATAGTGACCAAATAGAAGAGCTAGAAAATGTTGAAATTCTAATAGTACCTGTGGGTGGATTTTATACAATTGATGCAAAAGCAGCTTGGGATGTTATTGATGACATTGAACCATTAATCGTTATCCCAATGCATTATAAAACCGATAAACATGCAAAAGGTTTCGATAATGTCTCAGGCGTTGAAGAATTTTTATCAAAACCTGGTATCAATATTAATAATCAAGAAGAATTATCTGTCAAAAGCAAAGCTGATCTTCCTACTGCTCTTGCAATTGTTAATCTTTCCTTTTAAGAAAAGGATCCAAGTAGTATCATTTATAAGGGTCCTAACATGAAGCAAGACTTGCTTAATAAATCCATCGAATACGCAAAAGCCGCAACAAACAACCCACAAAGACTCAGTGGAGACCACTATATTGATCATGCATTACGAGTTAAAGATTATTTAGAGGGAATTGGAATTAGTGACCAAACTGTTTTAGCAGCAGCAATTTTACATGACAGCTTAAAGTATCAACTGACTACTGAAGAAGACCTCGAAAGAGAATTTGGATCAGATGTTGCATATTTGGTTAAGAAATTAACCCAAATTGGTAAGCTTAGATTTCCGAAAATTGATCAAGATGCTAGCCCGATAATTCAGAAACTTTTCATTCAACTCTCTGATGATTTAAGGGCATTATATATTCATTTGGCCGATAGAGTTGATAATATCAAAACATCATCACCTTTGGCTGTTGAAGATCGCGTTTTGATCGCAAATAGAGCATTATCAATTTACGCTCCTCTTGCCTACTCTGTGGGGATTTACTCATTTACTAGAGAACTACAAGATGAAGCATTTGAGATACTTTATCCACATGAATCTAAATTAATTAGGAATGCTATCACAAAGAGATTAGATAAAACAGAAGAGCAGTTTCATAAGATCCGAAAAAATATCTCTGAATTTTTAATTTCGAACAAGATCCACAACTTTAAGATTATGACTCGTACAAAAAGTATATATTCAATTTATAAAAAACTATTACGAAAAGCGGGATCAATTTCAGAAGATTTACTTGATAGTAAGATAAATGATCTAGTTGGAATTAGAGTATTGCTTCCAACAGTAGAAAATTGCTATTCATTGCTATCACATTTACAAAATGAATGGGAAATGATTGAAGATGAATATGATGATTATATTGCCAACCCAAAGCCGAATGGATATCAAACACTGCAAACTTCGTTTAGATTTGATAATAATGTTATGTGCGAAGTGCAGATCAGAACATTTGATAT
The DNA here is from genome assembly GCA_964523665.1 of uncultured Candidatus Saccharibacteria bacterium. Taxonomy (GTDB): domain Bacteria; phylum Patescibacteriota; class WWE3; order 2-01-FULL-39-13; family 2-01-FULL-39-13; genus CAZFZJ01. The sequence goes on along the minus strand of CAZFZJ010000003.1, from coordinate 40,877 downwards.
GCACGAGCATAATGAATATGGATCAAGTTCGCATCTATCCTACAAATGGGGATCAAACAAAACCCACGGAAATGCTTCTTGGCTTAAGCAATTAATCTCGATTAAAGATGAAATATTATCTGAAAAGGCAATTACAGGAACTCATGATCTTTTTAAAGAAAAAATATTTGTATTTACACCACAATACGATTTAAAAACATTACCGGCGAAATCAACTCCAGTTGATTTCGCCTACGCAATACATGGTGACATCGGCAATCACTGCAAAGGTGCCAAAATAAATGGTCAGCTTGCAAAACTTGAGACCGAATTAAAAAGCGGTGACGTTGTTGAAATTCTGACTAATAAGACGGCAAAACCAAATCCAAAATGGCTAGAGTTCGTAAAAACTCACGAAGCAAAAAAACACATTAAAAAAGCGATAGCTTCGAAACGGAATTAATCATACACATAACCCTGTTTTTGCAACTCATATTCTTCTTTATATTTACCGTCTCGTTTAATTTTAATTAACTCCGCGTTACTATCCTCTTCAATAATCTTCGCATCATTTAAAACTATTATGCGATCAGCTCCTTATGGAAGTGCCAAAACGAGGCGGCTAATCAACTTTGGTGGACCTGAGGGGAGTCGAACCCCTGACCTCAGCAATGCGAATGCTGCGCTCTAGCCAACTGAGCTACAGGCCCAAAGAATATATTTAGCGGTAATAATTATATCTGTTTAAAATGTGATTCTCTATAGGGTTATGGAGATATTGTTTGAATTTCGGATTCTTCTCCCCTTGGATTGTTATAAAGATCTGATAATGAGCCATTTAATCTACCCTAATCTTTGTTTGAGCAAATCCACATATTCATTAGATGAGGGATTTGCTCCATGCATTTTAGCTAGGTGATAGCTAACCATGCATCCAATTATAATAAGCTCCCATGCTTCATCAAACTTAGATTTTGCTCCCAAAGAGATTGATAGGTCATTAAATCCATACTTTCTGATTAGTTCACGAGTAATATCTACTCTTAATGAATTGCGCTCGTTATAAAACTTAGATTTTACATATACAAACAAAAAGTCTTTATCTACTGATTTTGGATACATTAAACCATCCAAGAAATGATGATTTAGTTCAGGAATTTGCATCTGAAAGCCTTTGTGCTTTGCAGTTTCGTTCATAAAATTACGCCAAATCCAGGCACTTGATACAAGATGATCTGCCGTAATAAATACCGGGACTTTATCAAAAAGTTTTTGTGCTATTGCGATAGTCATTTTATCCTCATTATCTAATGTTTTTATAAATGACTTTAAATAATTTAGAGTAGACTCAAAATCTTTTTCCTTATACTCTACTAATCCAAGTACAGATAAAATCGCAACGACTCCGCCAAGAGCATAGCCGATTCCGTTTCGAGGTGCTTTGGAATAATTATATTTTGGATCATATACATAGCCATTAAGAGTATTAGAATTAACTAGATCACGAAGTTTTCCCCCCCCAGTGATAACAAAAATTTTACATCCCCTAGCCTGCGCTTGTTTAAAAACAGACAAAACCTCTTCGGTGTTACCGGAAAAACTAGATAGGATAACAAGAGTTTCTTCATCTGCATATGCAGGTATATCATAATTATTCAAAATCTCAAGTGGGACAACCATGTCATCATTAGCAAAAACAGATTTTACAACACGTCCTCCAAAGTTAGATCCACCCATACCCGCTAAAATAACATCTCTAATAGGGTTCACATCTTCTGGGATTTTTAGTTTATGTACTTCTCTCCAAGCAGTCTCAAACTGTTGAGGATAGGCTTTAATGGATTTGAGGTATTCCTCATGATATTGGGCAGTCATATATTATATATCTTATTCCGATGACATAACTTAGATCAAGGCTTAAATGCAATCATGCTCATTTCAACTTCGTCACCTAAAGGAAGCTCTTTGACTGCAAAGAATTCTCTTGCGGGGAAATTCTATTCAGGGAAGAGGTAAATATAAATTCGCCTTTTTTAGTATAAAGTGAAAAAGGAACTGTCCACATATTGGGAATAGAAATAAATACTTTGCGCAGGGCTTATAAGCCAGATTCTGTAACCCGAAGGCCCATGCAATCTATCTAAGCTCTCGTCTTTGGCCAAATTGAGCAAATTTAACGGCCGATCGGAGATTGCAGCAAGGAGGATTGCTCGTTCCACTTTTCTTCATGCCTTTCGGTTTAGAAGATATTCGTCGCTATAGCTCTCGGGCAAAGTTAATTCTTTACCCGTGGTTTACGGTTTCCCTTCGCCAACTGTCTCCCCCAGTTTTAACCGGAAGATCGACATGCCTTCACATGCCCACTCTGCTCTTGCTGTCTGGACTTTCCTCCCTTTACGGGTAGCATGGCAGCCCTGCAAGTACATTATACCGCACTTGATTAGGGTCTACCCTAGTAAAAACCCCCTCGTAAACCGCCACAGCGTTTTCTCAGAATTCAGAATATAATAGTATCTATGAGGATTTTAGTAGTTGAAGATGAAAAACAAATTGCCAACGCAATCAAACGAGGTCTCGAACAGGAATCATATTCCGTAGATACAGCATACTCAGGCTTTGACGGCTATGATCTTGCAAACACCGAGGAGTACGATCTAATCATACTTGATTGGATGCTCCCAGAAATGAACGGCCTTGAATTGTGCAAAAAAATCCGTGATGATCAAATTCAAACTCCAATCCTAATATTGACTGCAAAAAGCGAGCTGGAAGATAAAGTCGCGGGACTAAATTCAGGGGCAGACGATTATTTAACAAAACCATTCGCCTTCGAGGAATTGATCGCAAGAGTAAAA
>CAZFZJ010000003.1:32011-38033 GCA_964523665.1 uncultured Candidatus Saccharibacteria bacterium | reverse complement strand
TCTCATGCGACGACCAAAACAATCTGTCAATTCAACCTTAAGTTACGCAGACCTCGAATTAGATACCAGTTCAAAAACGGTCATGCGAAACAATAGAGCCATCAATCTCTCAAAAAAAGAATATGCCCTGCTAGAATATCTAATGCGCAACATCGGTATCACTTTGAGCAAAGACCAAATAATCAACCACGTTTGGAATTTCGATAATGATATACTTCCAAACACCGTTGAACAATATATTGGATATTTACGAAATAAAATTGAAAAACCATTTAAAAAATCTCCTACCCTCATACATACCGTAAGGGGTTTTGGATACGTATTTAAACTTAAAGAAAACGACAATGATTAAAGAAGCTCAGATCAAACTCACACTATGGTACTTATTAATTATCATGACCATCACTCTCTCACTTAGTGTTCTTGTCTATGGAGGAGTTTCAAATGCCACAGAAAAAGCACTTGATGCGCAGCGCGAACGACTTGAACGGCGCCTAAACCAGACCCCAGGAGGTAGATTTTGGATGCAAAAACAAAATCACCCGATGCCCCTAATTGATAAGTCAACATTAGATGATGTACTTCAAGATACGATCAGACTTTTATTTTTAATTAATTTGGGAATTTTAATAATTACAGGTGGATTAGGATATATTCTTGCTGGAATAACTTTAAAACCAATTGACGAAATGATTAAAGGGCAAAAAAGATTTATATCAGACGCGGCCCATGAAATTAAAACACCTCTGACTGTTATGAAAACAAATCTCGAAGTTACATTACGAGATAAAAAACTCAGAATAGATAATGCGAAAACTGCGCTGAGCACAACTATCTCCGAGATCGATAAACTAAATCTGTTTATAAATGATTTATTAAAAAAGAGTAGATATCAAAATGGTAAAAATGATTTAACTTACGAAAAATTTAGACTCGATACATTAATTCAAGAAATATTAAAAGATCTCTCCCCTATCGCAAAAGAAAAGAATATTTCATTAAAAACAGATTTAAAAAATATCGAAATAAATGCGGATAAAAATATGATAAGTGAGATGGTCTCAAATCTTATCGAAAATGCTATTAAATACTCGAATAACAAAGGGGAAGTGAAGATAGACCTCGCGAAATCCACTAGAACTGCAAAACTTCGAATTCAAGATAACGGAATCGGGATTCCGAAAGAAGATATCTCTCACATTTTTGAGCCATTTTATAGGGCTGATAAATCAAGATCAAAAACAAGTCGAGAAGGGTTTGGTTTAGGTCTTTCAATAGTAAAAGACATTGTAGATAAACATCATGGAACAATAAAAATTGAAAGCGATGTAGGCAAAGGAACAATGGTAAAAATACAAATACCACTAACTCAAACTTAAATTACCGTTTAATTCTAACCATCGGAAGATAAAATCTTTTTGGAGTGAATAGTTTGTTAAGCAAGGTATTAATCTCTCTGGTTCCTTCTAATTCTAAAAATAGCAGCATTATTAAAATCGCAAAACAAAATGTAAAATTAATCGCCGCAATTGTTATGAACATTTTATCCTGGACAACAAATACCCCATAATTAAAAGACGTAAATGAGGTAAAGGACCAAATCATGAAAGTTGTAGTACTCGCCTTCCTCTTACGATGAAAATAGACATCCTTAATAACAGGTACAAACCCCATCAAACCAAGCACACCAACAAACGCATACATGACGGTTAAAATGCCTACAATTGACATCTCTTTATATAAAAATGAATAATAATGCTCGGGTATTTCTCGTGCAGATGTAATTGTCTCACGGATTATACTTTGCTGACAATAGATAATTAAAACTTATTTACTGCATCTAACAATACTATGCGATCCGAAAAAAATTTTTTAAGCCAGAATTCTGATCACATGAATGGTTAAACTAATCATCGAAACCTCTAGAGGTGCCCATATACAAAAATATACAAAGAAATATAAATAAATAATCAACTATATCTCACTAATATGATGTTTTGTAATATGGAGCTGTTTAGCAGATTCAACTTCTGTCATGTGATCGACGACTATAATAATTAATTCGTCGTCAATCTCTATCATCTTACTAATCAAACTTATAACTTCCTGACGCAAAGGCTGATCTTTTCGACCATAAATCCTAGATAATGTTTCGTCAATTAACAAAATCTTTTCGTTTACCCCATTCAAACATTCCTGATAGACAGTTGCTATCGAAACAACCCCCTTTTCACCCTCTGAATGACTAATGTGATTTTCTTCTTGAAAATTTTCCAATGCAGATTTTAAGGCAGAGAATTCATAAAACAGTTCTAAATTCAAATTATGAACATCATCCTGTAAAGAACTTGAGCCAACATACTTGAACTTTTTTCTATGCCCAAATATTCCATCTGTCTCTTCAAAAAATGCTTTTCCTTGAAAAGCCACCTCCCCTTTAGACTTCTCAATTAAAACTCCCTCGGGAAGAGTCAATGAGCGCAGTAATGTTGTTTTACCAATCCCATTTAATCCATTTAGTTGATACAATCCCGGGAGAAATTCATAACTATAAATATGTGAATTATTCTCATCATTGGTAATGGACATTGGGATAAAATCCTTCAAGATTAAAGAGTTGTTTTGCTTCGATTTTTTAATAAGATCATTATCAGGTTCGCATAATTTGCAAAGTGAAGTATACGATCTGTTATTGATTACATATTTCTCTTCGATCTCTGATAACCGCCTAGTTAATTTAATTAGATTCTTTTTTGCGTAACCTAATTCCTCTATTGTACTTACAAGTATCCATCCAAACGAAATAGATGAAATAAAAATCATCAGTTGAATATAAAACCCAGTTAGCTCAAATCTAGCCACGATTGAAACAAGTATTATTGAGAAATAGGTTGTTGAAACATTGTATATCGCAGGAATCAAAACTCTTTGCAGAGTTAATAGTTTACTTATAATATCACTCTCTTCAATACTTTTTCGCAATTTACCTGAGGTTCTAATCCACAGAAATCCTCCAAAAATCATTGCAATAATCATTAAGATAAAAATTATTGTGAAAATAAATTTCTCTCTATCAGGCTGTGAACTCTGAGAAATAGTAACAATTGGACAAACAATATAAACAAGATTTATAACCAAATTCGTAAATTTAAAAAAATAATTCTGAAAATACGTTTTGAAATTTGATAAGACCTCAATATCTTTTTGTTGAAGTGGTTTTGAAAAAATTGCAAACTGTTTCGTAAGAAAACCATCAGTAATTAACTGCGATGCAAGATAAATATTGTAATTAGTGAATGTCGAAAAAAAAGACCAAAACATAACCAAAAAACCAACAATATAATATATTGAGTGGAATCTAACACTACGCTCCCAAATGTAATTGTATATAAAAAGATTGCTGTCCCTATCACGAGGAAAGATAACTCTTTTATAGAACGGTAGATTCTATTTAGAATTTTGACAGCTCGAATTTTTTCCTCAGAATCATCGAAAAATCGATTAATTGAAACAGTTGAGGCTTACTTATCCAAAAGTTTATTTGCATTTATTATTGGGGCATTAAATATGGCGGAGGGGGTGGGATTCGAACCCACGATACCCAAGAGGGTATACCTGTTTTCAAGACAGGCGCACTAGACCAACTATGCGACCCCTCCTCACTGCATAATTATAGAATTGAATCAACTGAAATTAAAGGCTTTATAGGTTGCTTCTCGATTTTATTTCTTGCTCCACAATAAACCGATTTCGACCATATTTTTGCAAACTCATCTCTCTGACTTGTTTTGCGACTTCTTCGCTTCTCTCTGAAGCTTGCATCATATCCCAGTCAGTTGTCATTGCAAATGCTGGGGATGGCTGGTTATGAATCAAAAGTTTTGTATATGCCCTACCTACCTTATTATTCATCAAATCATTTTGTGAAAAAGTTGGTTCAAAATATTTTTCTAGATACTGTGCATCATCTGTACCTACTCTAAAAACAACCATACTACCGACATTTCCAAAAATGGCATCTTTAATTTTATCTGGTAATTGACCAATAAACTGATTTGCAACAATCAGATTTAGTTTATATTTTCGAGCCTCTGAGAGAATCGTCTCAATGTCAGGAGTTGTATAGTTTTGAAACTCATCTATATAAAGATAAAAATCATCGATCTTTTCTCCACGCTCAATTTTTTCTACACGAGTAAACGCAGCTGCAAGCAAACGTGGTACTAATAACAATCCCAAAAACTTTGAGTTTTCGGCACCAAGCTTACCCTTTGAAAGATCAGCAAGGAGTATTTTCTTATTATCCATAACATCTTGAAAGTCAAAGGAAGATTTTGATTGGCCAAGCATATATCGCATGGTTTTTTCAGTAACAAATCGATCTAGCTTAGAGACAAAATAGCCCATGGTCTCACCTTTTCGATTCTTTGTGGTATTTGCAACCTCATCAGTCCAATATCTTTTGACCATAGGATCTTGGATATAATCTAAATAAGTTTTATGAAAGTTTTCATCTGTTAAAAGCCTCATAACTTCAATCATTGTTCCACCCGGTTTACTCATCGCCGTTAACATACAATTACGGAGAGCTCTTTCAAGTTGAGGGCCCATAATACCTTGCCTGTTTGGATCATAGAGTTCATAAAGCATGTCTATAAACTTGTTGATTATCATGTCCTTTCCTTTTTCGGTTTTTACATCTAAAAGGTTTAATCCCATCGGTCGATCAGTTGAAGGATCGAAGTATATTACATCATTGAGTCTCTCAGGGGGAATTTGCATTGCAATATCCATAACGGCAGATCCATGAGGATCAATAAAAGCAACCCCCTTACCTGCCCTAATGTCTTGAACTGCCATAAATTTCATGAATTCAGATTTTCCTGTCCCTGTGGTACCCAAAATGTACATGTGGCGGCGCCGATCTTCATCTTCCATGAAGATCTTAACGTTTTGCCCTCTAAAATTTGAATAACCTAAATAAATACCCTCGGTTGCAAGCTCAATCGGCGCCGCAGAGCCTTTGCTTCTTAGCCAATTTATTCTTGGAGTTCTGACATTTTTATTTGGCATATGCCATAAAGTTGCCAATTCTTCGGTATTGAAAACTGACCAACCCTTAAAAACTTCCTTTTTAAACAACCATTTAACCTCAAAAGGCAATTCAAACTTTTCCATTATTGGGAACATTCTTGCAATAAAGCTAATAACAAAAAAAAGACAAATACGTTTAATTGAGTTATGATTAGCGCTGTCAAAAAGATTAAATGACCTCTCTAAATTTGTTAGGTTAACTTTTGCCGATGCTTCATCATTAGAAACAGATACTAGCCTAATCACAGTCTCAAATCCGACTTTACTAATCTTGTTTGCAATTTTTTCTAAATATTCTTCATCCATGCGAGAAACACCTGGTCCTTTTGGTTTACCTTCTTTATCAGTAGCATTTTTTTCTTTTATAAAATTCTTAATATAGGATTTCCCTGCGGATTGCCAACCATCACTTGCCGGGCGTATCAAATACTGCACCGCTAAGCCCTCTCCCGGATGTAATTTACTCATTACAGAAGTTAAAACCGACATTGAATCAGTCTTTAAATCATCATATGTAACTATGGGGAAATAATTGGCTTTCTTTAGTAACAATGAACAAAATTCAACTCGACCTCCATCTTTCCATATATTCCAAGGCTCCACTTTTGTAATCTCTGCGTCGGGGTAAATTGCATTTATTTGTTTTTCGACCAAAATCTCCAGTTCTTTCGGGCATACAGCATAAAAATCTATAGCATCGTGAGTCGCAACGATTTCAAGAGAAATATGCTCGCTCTCTTTTGAACTAAATAAACCTCGGTTGCTTTTTAATCCATATAAACTAGAATACATTTGTTCTGCTGCACTAGGCTCAATTTCATTGTCGTCAGTAATTTGGATTTTTAAAAATGATTTATTTTGGAGCGATTTACTGCGATTTTTGAATTTTCGGTAATATAAATAAGCGTAAATGCCGAAGTAAAAAACC
>CAZFZJ010000003.1:28754-32001 GCA_964523665.1 uncultured Candidatus Saccharibacteria bacterium | reverse complement strand
TTACTAGGACTAATACTCCAAGCAATTGTGCCATTTTTACCACCGCATCTATCGGATTAACAGTAGTTTCAGCCACTTGAGCTATAGAAGGCGTAATTCTAGGAGAAACGTTTTGAGCCAATATCATGTTAATATCATTCTAGCATTCTGATTTATGTATTGGGAGAAAGAATAAAGACAGCTTCAGGCTGCTAGAGTAGTTTGTACTCCTGCCCACGTTGATGCTTTATGTGTACCTGCTTTGGCAATTCCTCTGCCTGTTACTTCTGCTGGAAAAATAAAAGCTTTGCCTGATTTTCCTGTCTGACTAAGAACTCTTGGGGCATTAGGGTTTACTGCATCTCCAAAAGGAGCAGAAATATATCCGGGTTCCTGTTGTGCAACTTGTTGCACAACATGAGTACAATTTTCAACACCCCCCAAAAAGGGCCGTTCCATAGATCCAATTCTATGAAGTCCGTCAATTTCTACATTTTCTTGATGTTGTGAATCAAGCAAGTCTGACATAAGTATCCGTAATTATATCACATTATAGGTCTTTTACATATACCCACAAGTCTGATTATCAAGATCTCCCTCGTCCAACTTCCCAATATGAGAATTCGGATCTTCATCTTCCATGAACTTCTTAGGCGATTTATTGGGATCTGATTTTGAAACAACACCAGCATGAGATGCTTGCTCTCTTGCTTGATCTCTTTCAGGAGAAACAACACATATGGCGGCGCAAGCTTTCTTAGGAAGTACAACGCGCCCACAAACTTCTTCATATAGAGAATCCATTTCCTCTACTCCAGACATTTTTTCCCTTTCCTAACTAAAACCTATTATAATTATACCCTCACCCTCTTCACAAATAAACAATTTTATGTATTATAAATATGTTATGGTCAAAGTTGACGGGATCACAAAATACTTTGGAACAACTAAAGTTATCGATGATATATCTTTCGAATTAAGAAAAGGAGATATAACAGGGTTGCTTGGACCAAACGGCGCTGGTAAAACAACAACCATGCGTATGATCACTTCATACTACTTCCCTAATAAAGGTAATATCCAAATAAACGGCAAAGATACACAAACAGAAACGCTTGAAACACAGAAACTAATCGGTTACTTGCCCGAAAACAATCCACTATACTACGATATGATTGTATATGATTTTTTGCTCATGTCAGCAAAACTAAATGGACTGACAGGCAAAACAGCACACCAAAGAATAATCGAAACCTCAAAGAAAATCGCAATATCAGATAAACTAACAAAAAATATTGGAGAATTATCAAAAGGATACAAGCAACGTGTTGGATTAGCATCTACGCTGCTTCATAATCCTAGTGTATTAATACTAGACGAACCAACAGAAGGTCTTGACCCAGTACAACGAGATGAAATTAGATCGTTAATAAAAGAACTTTCTAAAGAAACAACAATTTTGCTAAGCACTCACGTCTTACAAGAAGTTCGCGCAATGTGCAACAATGTTATCGTCATTAACAAAGGCAAAGTTGTGGCATCTGGCAAACCCGAAAACCTGTCTCTCAAAAAAGGTTACAAACTACAACTAGAGGGCTCAAATATTAAAGAAAAACTATCAAAATTATTATCAAAAGACGATATTTTAAAAATTGAAAAAGAAAACAAAGGGAAAGCTAACATTTATATCCAATCGTCAGAAGAGCTTCGCCCACAAATATCTAAACTAGCGACCGAAAATAAATGGACCATCTGGGAGCTTCAAATGGAAGACTCAATTGAAGAAGTATTTAAAGAACTTGTTAAATAATATGAACATAAAAGTAATCAACATCAAAAATATCCTAGAAATAACATTTAAGGACCTTAAAGGGTTTTTCGATAGTTTATATGGATATGTATTGATTTTTATTTTCTTACTTCTAGCCTATTTTATGTTCCTACAGTCATACTTTGTCGTAGGTAACGCATCAATGCAACAACTATTTAACATGTTCCCTGTCTATATGATCGTATTTATTCCAGCAATCACAATGGGAAGTTTTGCAAGAGAATCAGATAAACAAACACTTGAATACGTATTAACAAAACCGATCAGAACCCTAGAAGTCGTAATCGGAAAAACTCTCGCATCAACAATATTTGGATTTAGTGCAGTATTACTAACAATTCCCCTGTATTTCACAATTGCAAGAATAGGAAGAATCGATGCGGGTGAAACTTTTGCAGGATATATAGCATCGCTATTGCTTATTATTGCACTCTCTTCTCTGGGAATCATGGTGTCCTCTTTCTTTAAAAATCAAATAAGTGCATTTTTAGTGACCTGTTTCGTAATTTTTATATTCTTTATAATCGACTCACCAATCGCTCGAGCTAACATATCTATAGAGGTTGCTAACTTTTTGAGTTCGTTTGCAATAAACAACTATTTCGCATCCGTCACAAGAGGAGTCCTTGATGTTGGAGATGTTCTATATTTTGTCTTATTTACAATCATTTGTATTGCAGTAGCAAAAGTTAATATCGATAGATCAAGAATTACCAATCCAACAAAACTTATAAAAAACTCAATTTTAATGTTGTCAGCAACAGGTTTATTAGTATTTTGGATGATTTATTTATCAAGAAGCTTCGAATATCGATGGGACCTAACACAAGCAAAAAAATATACATTATCGCAGGTTTCAAAAGATATTCTTAAAGCAGATGGAAAGGTCAAGATCGAAGTATATGCATCGAATGAAATGCCTGAACAATTTCAATACACGCTAGATGAAATCAAAAATCAATTAAAAGAATATAAACTTGTGGCGGGTAATAATATTGATATCCAATACATTGACCCCAAAGGCAAAGAATCAGAATTACAAGGATATGGCATTACGCCAATTCAATTTAACGTTATCGGCAACGACCAATTCGAAGCTAAAAACGGATATTTAGCAATTCTTGTAAAAAATGATGCAGGTGATAAACAAGAATCAATCCCTTATATTCAAGATATCAATAATCTTGAATACAATATCATGAGGCTTGTTAATAAAGTAAAAGCAACACAGCCCTCAAAACTAGCATTTGCGAGTGGAAACGGTGAATATTCCCAATTTAGCGAATACAGTACTTTTAATAGAATCTTATCGGATAATTTTGAAATATCCTCAACATATATCCCAGGGAAGGATATTGAAGAAAATAAAGATGCAAAAAAATCAGGACAGTCTGAAGAATTAAAACTTGATGGATACTCTACACTTCTTATTGCAAA
>CAZFZJ010000003.1:25915-28732 GCA_964523665.1 uncultured Candidatus Saccharibacteria bacterium | reverse complement strand
TAGGTACACAGATGATTCAATTACAAAAATAAAAGATTTTTTAAACAATGGTGGCAAAGTAATATTTATGGTAGATCCAACAAATGTTGATTTATCCGTAGGAGCATTTGTTCAAGAATTCGAAGAAGGCAAAGGACCACAAGGAGACATGTTTGCAGATCTAGGAATCACAGTCAAAAATAATATGATATACGATCTAAAATCAAGATCAACTGTAACTGTTAATACACAATCAGGAATTCCAGTTTCTATACCTTACCCACTGTTCCCAATTCTGAATAAAGTCGATAGTTCTATTCCATATTCACCAGAGTCGGTAATGGCTGAATGGCCAGGATCCCTCGAAATCTCTGATAGTGCATGGAAAGTGATATATAAGACAAGTGATAGAGCTGGAGAAATTCTAACCAACTATGACCTTGACCCTGCACAGAAATTTTCACAAGATAATCTTCAATCTTACCCAATTATCGCTTCAAGAGAATTCGATAATGGAGGAAAAATGATCGTAATCTCAAATGCTAGAATGTTTGCCGATCAATATATATCGAATGCAGAATCAAATGTTTTATTAGCACTAAGCATATCTGAATCTATGAGTCCAAATGCAGGTCTGGCACAAATCAAAGCAAAAAGCTTATATAACTCGCAATTTACAAATATTGCAGACCAGGCCAAATCAACTGTAAGATTTGGAGCTCCAATTATTTCATTCATACTGCTGGGATTGATAGGAATACAGAGGATTATTCGAAAAAGAATATTATCCCGCAAAATTGCCCAATCTCTAGCCTAGAGGAACTGGAATTTAATACAAAATTATTTCATACTATTAGTAATGCCTTTATTCCATAAGAGTTCGGTTCCTTACATCTCACTTACAATTGCAATCGCAATTTGGGGTATCGCGACACCAGTAATAAAATACACTGTCGGTTACGTCCCTCCCCTAACCTTTCTAATGATTAGATTTTTGTTGGCAGCGATCATTTTACTCCCATTCACAATCCATACATTGAAAACAACCAAAATTAATCTCTTTAGGTATAAACATCTAATTATTATGGCAGTATTAGGTAATGTGGTTACCCTATCACTAATATTTATCGCACTTAGCAAAACCACAGCAATCGAAGGCGCCGTTATCACATCACTAATGCCTTTGATGGCAACGCTCATGGCCGCAATCTTTTTGCATGAAGCGATTAAAAGACATGAAATCGAAGGCCTTTTAATCGCATTGGTTGGAACACTTGTAATTATTTTTGAACCATTAGTAACAGAAACATCAATCACAAATCCCGAAGAACTATCATTTATAGGCAATCTAATCTTTTTATCCGCAGTACTGTTTGATGCGGGAGCAACAATTTATCTTAAAAAGTGGATTTCAAACGATAAACTAATAACACCATTTAAATATATAGCTATAACCTACTCTATTACAGCAATAATTATGATCCCTTTAGGCCTTGCAGAACAATATAAATTATACTTAGAAACTACAGACATCAATGCAGAAATTAGATTCTGTAAGGTTTCAGACTATGATTTAGGGAATTACCTTCAAAACGCCAAGTGCGATGAAACTGGATGTTATAAAACGACTCCTCAACGGGAATACTTTTGTCTAAACCAAAAGCCAAAAGTTGCATACGTTTCATACCTGGCTGAGAACTTGAAAAATTATTCGTCTATGCCAAGTCTAATGGGGATTTTATATATGGCTTTAATCTCAGGTATCGTGGCATACACTCTTTATGCAATTGGATTAAAATATCTATCAGCCAGCGAAACCACAATTTTCTATTATATGCAGCCATTATTCGGAATACCAATTTCAATCATGTTCTTACATGAACAAGTAGGCTTATTATTCTTAGTTGGCGCGGGATTAATCATATTTGGCATCATTAAGGCAGAAAGAAAAGATGCCCGAAATATGTTAAAATCCTAGCTTACCAAATGAAATATTTAGTAATATCTGACACACATTTAACCAACCGAGTTGAAAAGCGAAAATTCGCATTTTTGCTTAATTTAATAGAACCATACGAAAACATCATTATTAATGGAGATTTTTTTGAAGCAAAATATATCGACTCTGATAAATTCCTAAATTCTGGGTACAAACCCTTATTTGACGCCCTAAAATCAAGAAATACTGTTTATATCTATGGCAATCATGATCCTGAAATGTATGCAAAAAAGGTTGCTGAGAGAGTCTCAAACCAACAATTTCACTCATTTAAGCTTATTTCAGGAGATAAAAAGCTTCATTTTGAGCATGGACATAGGTTTATCCCCGAAAAATCAACGAAATTCGATAAAATCCTAAAAAACAAATTCTTTTTGAAATGGGCAGATACAATTGGTTCTGGGATTTTTGAGCGATTTCTCTTTCCTTTTTCTGTTGGATATCTAGGCAATAAATGGAATCAAATCACATTTGCGAGCATACATAATGATAAATCCATTGATAAAGACGCAATAGTAGTTTGTGGCCATACGCATGTAACTGTTTATGATCCTAAAAATCGATTTATTGATATTGGGAAAATTCGAGCTAATGCAGCAAGCTACCTTATAGTTGATAAAGGAGATTTTAATTTAGTAAAAACCATGTATTAACTTCATGATTGATGAAAAAGTACTAATTTGTTACACTATTCCTTGTTATGAAAGACGGAATTCATCCAAAAACAAACAAAGCGACAGTAAAATGCACATGTGGGAACACTTTCGAAGTAGGTTCTACTTTAGACTCAATTAACGTTGAGATTTGCAGTAAATGCCACCCTTTTTGGACTGGTGCAG
>CAZFZJ010000003.1:23420-25883 GCA_964523665.1 uncultured Candidatus Saccharibacteria bacterium | reverse complement strand
TGTTGACCTTGAAGGAAGGGTCGATAAATTCAAGAGAAAAGTAAATATTGCTGAAAAAGAACGTAAAAAGAGAATCGAAGCCATAAAAGCAAAAATACAAAAAGAAAAAGAACGAAAAGAAGCTCCGAAATCCCTGAAAGAAATGCTTAAAAAAATGCAGGGATAGATATTTATGAACCCGGCAGTTCAATCATTACAAGGTCAAATCGATCAATACATTGTTAGGCTTAATGAAGCTAATGCGTTGTTAAATAGCCCTGAAACAGATAGTGAATTAAAAGCTTTAGCAGAATCAGAAATTGATGAGCTAAAGACTCAAATTGGTCAATTACAGCAAGCAATAGATGAAATAGAAAATCCAAATTCACAATCCTCATCAACAACAGAATCAGTAAAAGGAAATTGTATTGTAGAAATCAGGGCAGGCACAGGAGGAGACGAGGCCGGTTTATTTGCCTCAAATCTATTCATCATGTATACAAGATTCGCAGAAATTATGAAATGGAAAGTACAAATCCTATCTAAAAATGAAGGCGGAATTGGAAATCTAAAAGAAGTCGTTTTTGAAATCAATGGCAAAGGATCACCTACCCCATTTGAAATGCTAGAGTTAGAAAGTGGAGTACATCGCGTTCAAAGGGTACCTGTAACAGAATCTGCAGGCCGTATACACACTTCAACTGCGACAGTAGCGGTTCTACCAATCGTCACAGAAAAAGAGGTCCATATAAGAACGGAGGATTTGAGAATTGATACCTTTCGTGCAGGTGGTAAAGGTGGTCAACATGTAAATAAAACGGAAAGTGCTATTCGAATTACTCACTTACCTACTGGCACCGTTGTTCAATGCCAAGATGAACGAAGCCAATTAAAAAATCGTGAGAAAGCAATGAATATGCTTAGATCAAAGCTTTACGAAATGATGCAACGCCAACAAAAAAATAATATTGATGAATTGCGCTCAGAGTTAGTTGGAACCGGCGAAAGATCTGAAAAAATCCGAACATATAATTTCCCACAAGATAGAATAACTGATCACCGAGTAAAAAAAAGCTGGTTTGGTATAGAAAGAATACTCGCAGGAGATTTAAAGCAGCTAATCGAAGATGTCAAAAAAAATATTGAAGAAGGTATAGTAGGTTCCGACGACGAATAAATTATTGTTCATCAGCGTCTTTTAAGTTCACAGAGAATTTCATTTCTTTTCCATCTCTATCAACAATAACTTCAATTGGAGTATCAATTGATTGCCTTGCAATAACAACTGCAAGCTTATTCTGTTCATCATCTATTCTTACCCCTGCAATTGAAGTAATAATATCACCAGCTCTTATACCGGCTTTATCAGCGGGAGAATCAGGCAAAACTCTTTGAATAAAAGCACCCACCGGTAAACCTCGAGTCTCAGCAATATCCTGGGTTACCTGTCGATACTCAACTCCCATGAAAGGCCTAATTATTTTGCCCTTTTCCTTAAACATATCGATTGCCTGTTTTACTGTATTAATGGGGATCGAAAAGCCAATATTTTCTGCACTTTGTGAAACCGCCACATTTATACCAATTACCTGACCTCCTATGTTTAATAGTGGGCCACCAGAATTACCAGGGTTAAGTGCGGCGTCGGTCTGAATTACATTTTCTAAATATTCCGAAGGGCCAAAAAGCCCCCCTTGTGCAACAATTCCTCTTCCTAAGCCTGAAATAATTCCTTTTGTAACACTATTACCAAATTCACCAAGAGCATTACCTATTGCAACAACTGTTTGTCCTACTTTTAAATTAGCAGAATCACCTAACTCTAACTGAGGGAGTTCTGCACCTTGAACATCGACCTGCAAAATAGCAAAATCATTTAATGGATCACGAGAAATTTTATCAACAGGGAATGTTTTTTCTTCAGAAGTGACAATACTATACGTTACCCCCGCATCATCTACGACATGTTTGTTGGTCAATACAATTCCACCTTTACCATCGATTACAAAACCCGTTCCTATTGAATCTTGGGTTTTTACTGGCCCTTGTTGAAAATCAAAATAAACATCATTTCTAACAACAGAAACAACAGCAGGTATCGATTTTTCAACCAAATCGACCACAGCATTTTCTTCATCAACTACCTGTACCGTAGTTGTATTTTGATTTACAACAGTTGATGTCGGTTTATTTGAATTATTCGTTAAATTACTAAAAAAAACTGCTGGCTGAAAGAAAAAAGTCTTTATCCCACTTTGGTAATAAAATACCAAATACACAAACCCAATTAATAATATTAAATAAAAAATCTTCTTTTTATCGCTCATACAGATCTATTAAATTACTTTGACTTTAAAATTTCAAGTGCCTTCTCAAGTTGAACATCTTTTTCATTTTGAATGTCTTCATCTGTAAATTTGACTTCAACATCAGGCTTTATTCCTCCTTTTATTTCTTTCCCCTCAATAGTCTCATTGTATTTAC
>CAZFZJ010000003.1:20190-23322 GCA_964523665.1 uncultured Candidatus Saccharibacteria bacterium | reverse complement strand
ATTCTTCGGCTTTTTGTACACTTCCCTTTCCGAAAGTTCTCATACCAACAATTTCGGCATCGCGGCGTTCTTTAATCGCGCTAGCAACAATCTCAGCCGCCGATGCCGAGCCTTCGTTCACCAAAATGACAATCTTATACTTACTGTCTGTTAATAAACCTTGTCTAGTCACCTTATACTCATTTGAAGTTCCATCTGAAAACTCTTCTCTGACAATGGTTCCTCTTGGAACAAATTCTGAGGCAACATAATCGGCGCTCTCTAAATATCCTCCAGGATTATTTCTTACATCCAAGACTATCCCTTTAAGATTGGGCATTAAGTTAGTGATCTCAGTAACAGCTCTTGTCCATTCCTGATTTGTAGTCTCACCAAATCTACTAAGTTTAATGTAGGCTATTCCATCACCTTTATCTTCCCACGTAACGCTATCAATTTTTATTGTGTCTCTTCTAATTGGAACATCTCTTGGTTCTTTAAGACTTGCTCTGAATATTGTTAGAGTCACTGTAGTACCGGCTTCTCCTCTAATTTTTTCAACTGCAGCACTCATTGTCATTCCTGTTGTATCTTCTCCGTTGATAGCAAGTATTCTATCTCCAGCTAGAATACCAGCTTGAATTGCAGGGGATCCTTCTAAAGGAGATTGAATAATAAGGTTTTTGTTTTCATCAAATCCTAATTGTGCACCAATACCTTGGTATTTACCATTCAAAGCATCCTTTGATGCAGCATTCTCTTCGATATTAAAATAGGATGTATATGGATCACCAACAGCATTAACCATTCCATGAATTGCACCATCTAATAATTTTTCAGGATTAATTGGTTTTCTTACATGTTTTTGAGTTACATCATCCCAAACAAGCCAAAATTTTGCAAAATCTACTGAAGACGGAATTTCTTGATTTTTATTTTTTATATCTACGCCTAAGTCAACGAGTCCATCTTTGTTTTTAATATCAATTAATGGAGTATCCTTTTTAAGATTTACCTCGTATCCTCTTACACCAAAATAATATCCTGAAAAAACTCCAATAAATAAGACTAAAATGATAACAATAAAATTTTGTAATTTAGAGATGTGCATAACTCTTATTTATAACGCATCAAGTTCTCAATATCAAACTGATAATTTCTAAGAAATTCCGGCTCATCTACATCAGGAATAATCAACCTATTATATAGGGTATCAATATAGACTTCGGTTCCAATTATACTCTTGAAATATTCGATTAATTCTGGTGAAAAGTCATTATTATTTGAATATCCCGCATAAACACCAAACGATGAATTTAAAGGTAATAGTTCTTGATATGCTTTATAGTCAATTGCATTAACGATAATACCCCGAACTGATAATGCCGAAAGCATAGGATATAACGAAGGTTCAATCGTATTTAATACAAGTATAAAACCCGCAACTTCTTCTTGCTTTGGGCTTTTTAAAAAAGTTTTACTGTCTTCAACAAATTTTAATTTGCCTTTAGTATTAGCACCTTTCGAAGCCAATAGATTTAACACAAGTGCCTTCTCTGAGCTTAAAACCGACTTATCGATATCTGTTAGATAGGTTTTTTTATGTTGTATCTTATTATTTATTAGCATTTTTCTCCCTATCGTCTAAATAAATACCATATTTACAACCTAATAATTCTAAATGAACTTTCTTCTTTGGATCCTTAGATTTAATAATTACAGTATCGCCTTCTCTAATATTAATATGGATAAGATCATCCTTTCTTTCAAAATCGGCTAGTGCATCTCCCTTTTCGTTTTCGAAAACGATTTGATCTTTCATGTTCGGAATAACGATTAATTTCATATCAACATGTATAGGATTTTCTTTAAAAAACACTTTGGGGTCATTTTTCCGATCGATTAATGCTGCAATAATCGGAAGTAAGAAATATCCATAATCAAAAGTATATTCAATGATCTTGTTTTGGAAGCAGATATTTGCGAATGTTTTGACCGCTTCGTTTTCAATTAGAACTGCCCTTTCAGTATCGTACTGACGTAATGAAACAATAACTTCATTTAAATTTATTTTGGGATTATCATATTTATCCCAGTACTTATTGGCTTCTTTGCTAAAAATCTCCTTCAATATATCTTTTTCTACGGGATAGTTATAGTAAACAGCATTTGCATACGAGTTTAATTTGTCTTTATCAGATTCAAACAGTTTTTCATACTGTGTGTGATCAAAATGCAAAATTCTACCAGAAACCGAATCAATTATCTCTTCTACAGTATGTATCGATTTCCATCCTGTAGGTAAACATGGGTTATTTTGTGAGGATATTAGTAATTTTGCGGCTGATTCAAATTCCTCGGTGGTAATTTTCAGTTTTTCAACTAGTAGCTTTTCTAACTGCTTAACAGTAGTAAATGCAAAAAAGGAATCTGCTTCATATGGAATATCAAGATATGCCTTCCCTTTTACCGAAAATGGGTTTGTTTCAAACAAAACCGCAGAAACGAATCCGCGGCCAAGATAGACAGACAGTAACATAAAATGATTCTACCTTAATGAGTGTCTGTCTGTAAAAGGCAAAAGAGCCAAAAAACGTGCCTTCTTAATTTCTAAGCTGATTTTTCGCTGTTTTCTAGCAGATACTCCTGTTTTTTTAGCCGGATGAATCTTAAAACGTGAGCTCATGTACTTAAGAAGAACTTCGGGCTTTTTGAAAGTAACATCCGCATATGGGACTTCTTTCAATCCCTTATCTTTTTTTACTGACTCTATGTGCTTTTTTCTTTGTTCTTTTTTAGCCATTATTAAAATGATGTACTATCTCCACTATCTTTATCGTCAGCTGGGAAAGCTGTATCCATGTCTGTAATATCCATACCATCAAGGTCATCAAGATTCATATGATCTGCAGTTTCAGGATCATTAGATTCGGCACCTGCACCTCTTGGACTTGATAAAACAAACATATCTGTAGCAACGACTTCGGTTCTTCTCATTTTTTGACCGGTTTTTGCGTCATCCCAAGTAGTAGTAGATAATCTACCTTCAATCCAAACCTTGCTACCTTTTTTTAATATTTTTGAACAGATTTCTGCAAGTTTTGACCATGCAACAACATTTGTAAATTCAGCTGTTTC
This sequence comes from uncultured Candidatus Saccharibacteria bacterium, assembly GCA_964523665.1. Taxonomy (GTDB): domain Bacteria; phylum Patescibacteriota; class WWE3; order 2-01-FULL-39-13; family 2-01-FULL-39-13; genus CAZFZJ01. The sequence continues at coordinate 20,205 of CAZFZJ010000003.1, read as the reverse complement.
AACTACGTTTTGTGA
>CAZFZJ010000003.1:18725-20152 GCA_964523665.1 uncultured Candidatus Saccharibacteria bacterium | reverse complement strand
TAGCAACTCCGAATGTAACTACAGGCGTTCCGCTTGATGTATATCTTAATTCAGGATCTCTTGTTAAATTTCCAATTAAGAAGACTTTGTTTAAGGACCTTGTGGACATTTCTTTGTACCTTACCTTTCTTTAAAATTCTAAATTACTAATTACTTTAAGATTATCGTGTATAAATGAAAAAAATTCAAACTTTTTATTAAATACTGATTACAATTCTTTATCAATTACACTAAGTAAATTTCTGATTACTCCTTCCCTATGATTTAAAAAGCTTACAATTTCATTTGCTTTTGTAGATTCAATTTGGAGGTTATATATGTGATAGTAGGCCTGATCAAATTTGCCTATTTTGTAGGCTAATTTCTTTAATCCCATATCATCTGCAATATCAAGGCTTCCGCCAAGATCTTTTGCACGTGATTTTAACTCCTCAACAACAGCCTTTAAATCGGCCTCTTTGAGATCTGGGTTGTACATTACTACTAGCTCATAAGTGTTCATACAAGAGAAAATAATAGCAGAATCAGCCTTTTAAGGCAATGATTAAGATGAATTTAAGAAATAAGGAACGGATGGCTTTAAGTTGCTATCATTTTGGCAAACCGCATAGGTCTGCGAATGTTTTCAGACCTCTGTGTTCATATCATCTGATATAAACTAGCCATTTGGCGATTGGGAAAAAATAAAACGGCAACAAAAACAGTCCGAAGACTAGTACCACTGCAGTTTTTTGCCCAATTCGGTGAACAATCCTTCCAGGTACACCCCAATAAAAACCGATACATGCGATTGTTAGGCCAACGAAGGCATTTGATAGGGTAATCCAAAATGATTCACCCAGAGAATTGCATTAATAGCGAAAACGATTAACGTAAAAGCTAAATCTATACGACGACCTATTTTCAATTTCTTGAGCATGGTGCATTCCCCTTTCTGCTCAAGAACCAAAAACTGCCATAATTTTATGATTTGGCAAATATAGGTCTGCTACCATATATCCGAATCCTCCCATATAATATGTGCATGTTGAATGTCGGAATCGTTGGTCTACCAAATGTAGGCAAATCCACTCTATTTAATGCTATACTAAAACGCGAACAAGCCTTAAGCGCAAATTACCCTTTCGCAACAATTGAGCCCAATGTTGGTGTTGTTGAGGTAATTGACGAAAGACTAAATAAGCTAGCTGAATGCATTTTAGAAGAAACAGGCGTTAACCCTCCGAAAGTTCACCCTCGCATAGAATTTGTCGATATCGCCGGTTTAGTTCAAGGAGCTAGCAAAGGCGAAGGGCTTGGTAATCAATTTCTAGCAAACATTAGAGAAGTCGACATGATTATCCACGTCATTCGTGATTTCAACGACCCTGATATTGTGCGTGAAAATAGCAAAAATCCTGAAACAGACTCCGAAGTTATCAACAGCG
>CAZFZJ010000003.1:13981-18715 GCA_964523665.1 uncultured Candidatus Saccharibacteria bacterium | reverse complement strand
ATAAAAAAATCAAAAGTTATGGTCAAGACCCAAACTTTTGATTTTATTAAAGACATTGAAAGTGTAGATAAAAAAATCAAAAGTTATGGTCAAGACCCAAAACGCCAAAAAGAAATCCAGCTTTTAAAGCGATATCTTGACCACATGAATCAAGGCAATTTGGCAATAGCTCTTAGAAATCAGATTGATATAAAAGATTATTTAGAATTTATTGCTCCCCTATTTTTACTAACTGATAAAGAAATGATTTATGTATTTAATGTATCTGAAGAAGACCAACGGCTTAAAGAAAACAAAACATATGAATTTAAAGGTCTGCCCATGATTGTAATAAACGCAAAATTAGAATCTGAATTATCATCATTATCCGAAGAAGATCAAAAAACATTTCTCGACGAACTTGGAATAAGCGAATCTGGTCTAAATAAGGTCGCTAGAACATGTTTTGAGAAATTAGGCCTAATCTGCTTTTTGACCGCAGGCGAAAAAGAAGTTAAAGCATGGGAAATTAAAAAAGACACCAATGCAAAAGAAGCATCAGGTAGGATTCATACAGATTTTGTTAATAATTTCATAAAAGCGGACGTAATTAAGTATGAGGATTATATTAAATTTAGAACAAGGTTAGCTTGCAAAGAAGCCGGCAAACTCAGATCAGAAGGCAAAGAATATATTGTGGCAGACGGAGATGTAATCGAATTTAAAATCGGAAGCGGAAAGTAGCTTAATTTACTAAAGTTAGATTGTATTGAACCAACGTCACATAAGTGATCAAAATTATCAACATCGCACTATTAAAGAGGCTTAATAGAATTACCATTACTGACCTATCCCTCAATAGCATATTTGTAAATCTGATATCATCTGCGATTTCTTTTTGAGAAGATGTATTAACTGCAGGCATTAAAACCATTCTATCACCCACATTATGAAATTAGAATTAGAATTTAGGCTTTTGAAACAACTGATCCGTCAGAAGTATCTTCAAGTTTATAACCTTTTTCTAATAATAAATCCCTTAATTGATCTGATTTTGCCCAGTCTTTTGTTGCCCTAGCCTTTTCTCTCTCTCTTATTATTTCTCTGATTTCTTTTGGAAGATTTTCAGATTGAATTTCAGAATCAATCAATTTTGACTGCTCTTTAATATTTAATCCGAAAATCTTGTCAAATTCTTCGATCATTGCAAGCTTAGACAAATCATCAAGATCTGCATCCTTTAACATATCCCACAAAATTCCAATAGATTTAGGGATGTTAAAATCATCATTCACTGCATCTGTAAATTGTAGCCAATATTTATTCTGTTCATTGACCTGCACACCATCTGCACCCGAATTTTCAACCAATTGAGCATATTTTTTAAGCAGAGATTCATATGCGGTTTGCGCAGAATTCATTGATTCCCACGTAAAATTCATCTGCTGTCTATAGTGTGCTCCCAAAATTAAATATCTGAGTGCAAAAGGATTATATTTTTTATCCAATACATCTTGTAGCGTATAAAAATTACCCAAACTCTTACTCATCTTTTTACCATCAACTAGTAAAAAATTATGATGCATCCAATATTTCACAACTTGGTGGCCAGTTAAAGCTTCGTTTTGAGCAATTTCATTAGGATGATGAATATATTGATGATCTAGACCTCCAGTGTGGATATCAATTCTCTCTCCTAGGTTTGAAATCGATATCGTCGAACATTCAATATGCCAACCGGGGAACCCCAATCCCCATGGAGAATCCCATTTCATAACATGATTAGCATGCTCACCAACTGTAAAAACCCATAATGCAAAATCTGCTGTATGCCTTTTGTTTTTATCAGTAACAACATCATCTCTTGCTCCACTAATTTTCTCCTCCAACTTCTGCGATGAAAAAGGATTGTATTCCTTAAGCTTTCCGACATCAAAATAAATCGCTTGAGGAGTTATATAACCAAAACCTTTATCAACAAGCATTCTAATATTTGAAATCTGTTCACTAATACTTTTATCACTCGCGGCGTTCTCAACAATATGCGGACGCAAGACCCCAACCTTATCCATTGTTTCGTAAAATTCTTTTTCATATTTTTTTGCGACCTCCCAAACAGTCATCCCATATTTTTGAGCACCTTTTTCTATTTTATCTATACCCTCATCAGAATCAGATACCAAATGCCCAACGTCTGTAACATTTTGAACGTGTGTGACTTTGAATCCATTAAACTCAAGCACACGACGAATAATATCATCACCAACATATTTTTTTATGTGACCTAAATGGGTATGATCATAGACAGTAAAACCACAGCAGTACATCGTAACTTCAGGGGGATTTACAGGGGTAAACTCCTCTTTCTTTTTAGAAAGGGAATTAAAGAGTGATATTTTGCTCATATTTGGATTATAACATTGGAAGGATTTGATCATACGTCATATCGATTATTCCCATTCTATAATATAAAATATATTCAACTATAGTATTTAGTTGAAAGGTTCATAAAGATGTCTCAATCTGCAGGTAGTAATACAGATAGGGAAGATTCTCTTAGTCCAAACGAGGAGGAGGAGGAAGAACAACTCAGACAAGCGCTAGAACAATGGGGACTATCTGAAGAAGACGCAGAGGCAGCTGCTCATTTGGCAAGGATATACGACGAGGCAAAGAAAGATAACAACCCTATAGCAGACGCTATTGATCCATAGGATGAATGTAATTAAAAAGGGCGCCTTTTAAGGCGCCCATGTGTATTATCCTTTCTTTAGTTTTTTTCATCGCCCTTTCTCCTCTAAACTATCTATACACTTTGATACTAATTCTAAACGAACTAGTTAACTTGACATTACATAAACACATAAAAATTGTAAACGATAAAAGCTGTATTGATAGTGACATACTTCAAAAATCTGATAAAATTGTCATATTACTATCATTTAAGAAAGAGACCATGGAGGTACAAGAGCCTGAAGGTTTATACCCCACATACAGAATCGCTTTTACACGTAAGCTTATTCCCCTATTGGAACAAGGTATCAGTTTTAAAATCAAAGGACTTCCCGGCGTTGGTAAAAGCAAATATTTAAGGCATCTTTGTTCATCTGAACATCTACAGACAAAATATTTTTCAAAGCCATTTATTAAATTTTTCTACATTGATTTAAATCTGCTATTTACAAAAGATACCGAACAACTAGCTAACCTTATTAGTGAAAAACTTGAAATAAAAAAATCATCCCCAAAGCTAGTTGAAGAAAAAATCGAGGAATTATTAAAAACATATAATTTGGTATATTTTATAATTGACCATGCCGAACAGTTGCTGGAATTTGACCAATCGGCAACAAGGTATATTCGTGCTATACGTGATATGTACAAATATAAGATGGGTATAATCTTATCTCATGAAGAAGGTGTAAATTTTAATACCGACAAAATGAAGCATTTAAATGACATTACTTCACTTGAGTTTACACTAGAGCCTTTCACTCATGAAGAAACTATCGAAAATTTAAAGCACTTTGTAAATGCACAAAACATGACTTTATCGGTAGAAGATTTAGAACTGCTGGCAAAGGAAACAAAAGGATATGCAAAACATATCAGACAACTATTAAACGAAATAATGGTAGGAAAATCCGCAAAAGAAGCAATAGAGATTACAAGACCTGTAAATATTGTCCATGATTCAGGCGGTATAGATGCTCTACTAGATAAAGCAATGAAAAATTTAACAAAAAGTGAGTTTTTGGTATTCAAAGAATTATATTTAGCCCATGGGAAAGTTGTAACAAGAGACCAATTGGCTACAGTTTTAAATCCTGAAACCGAAGGCCTTGGAGTTAGCAATGAAAGCATTGATCAGATAGTAAGTCGGGTAAGAAAAGCACTTCACGAAGCAGGTATTGAGATTGATATTAAAACAAAGCGTGGGATTGGATATTTTGTTTAGCGTGTTTTAGCAATTTATCCAGGTAACAATTTGCTTACAAGCACATTTTAAACTCTTCCCACGTAAATCATGCGTACTTTTTAGCCTATTGTATATAAAAAAAAAGGTATTTTCATCAATAAAACTCTGCATTTCTTGATATGATGTATATCGAAGCCATACTTTTATTCTTTTCCTTGAATTAATTCTCCATTTTTTCCTAATTGTATGATGACATTTTTAGTAGCTAACGCGACCTTGAAGTGCATCGTTAAGGGTTTGTTCATCGGCAAATTCAATGTCAGCTCCAATTGGAATCCCCTTACCTATTCGCGTAACCTTCACTCTATCTTCAAATCTCTTCTTTGCTTCTTTATGAATATACATTGCTGTTGATTCACCTTCTAAGGAAGTCCCCGTTGCAATAATCAATTCAATCCCTATAAATTCCTCTCCTCCTAAAATATTTTGAACCCGAGAAAAAAGCTGATTCATAAAAATGTCTTCTGGACCAATACCTGCTAAAGGATTTATTACTCCATGCAAAACATGGTAAATGCCTTTATAACCTGATTTCTCTAGAGCTAAAACATCTAAAGGGCTTTCCACTATACATAATTGCCTATGATCGCGACTTAAATTCTCACAAATATCACATACTTCGTCTTCGCTTACGTTATAACAACTCTTACAAATTTGAGTTTTGCTCTTTAAATCTTCTACTGATTTCGCAAAACGCATCACATCAAACTCTGGGAGTCTCAATAAGTAAAAAGCTAAACGCTGTGCAGTTCTAGGACCAATCCCCGGGAGCATTT
>CAZFZJ010000003.1:12803-13922 GCA_964523665.1 uncultured Candidatus Saccharibacteria bacterium | reverse complement strand
GATTATACTACTTACTCTGCAACCTGCTCGAGTTCATCTCCAAATACATTATAGAAAACATCCTCTAATAATTGAGGCTTTTTTACTGGGGTCACATTCATATCTGTCAGCTTTTCAGCATCAGGATTTGATGTGGATAACTCACATTTAACCACAACTTTTCCACCGCATAACTTTGTCGCTGTATCTTCAATAATTGTTCTGATCTTTGTACTTAAAACCCTTTCCTTATGAAAGGAATAGTTTGCAAGTAATGTTAGCTCCCCTTCAATAAAAGTAGATGGCTTACATGAACTCAATAATAAATATATTGAATGATTCGTCTCTTTAAGAGATTCAACTAACTGTTTAAATGGAAACTTTGCGCTTTTAACATTTGACTGAGGTGCCGTCTTTGGTTTTTCGAAATTCGTTGCTTCCTTCTTTGGTTCAGCAGGAAGCTCTTTTTTCTCTTTCACAGGTTCGGGCTTTTGATCCTCGGGAACTGGAGCTTCCTCTTTTTTCTTTTGAGGAGTGATGTTATTCTCTGGTTGTGGCAAATTTTGAACCTCCCCTTCATTAGCAGTTAAATCTATAATTGCTAATTCGACAGGGATTGTTGGGAAAGGAGACAACTTAAACTCATTAACAGTTTGAACAAATCTCTTTAAAGCATCCTTTAGAAACTCTACTGAAAGTGATTTGGACAATTCAACAGCTCTATTTGTTGATAAAAATGCACCTTCTACTGAAACACCAACATTAATAAATAAAAGATTTCTCAGATACTCAATATATTTCTCGGTCCATGCTTCAATATTAATTCCGTTTGCGTATAAATTATTCATAAATTGGATTGCCGAGTGCAAATCCTTCGAATAAATTATCCTTGTAATCTCTGGATACCCTTCTGAATAGATATTCAAATGTTCGAGGTTTTTTTCTCCGTTAATCAATTGCTCCAAATATGTTTCAGCTTCACGGTAAGCACCTCTTGCTAACAACGCAACCTTTTCTAGGTCTTCATCTGAAATTTCAAATTTTTGATCATCCGCAATTTTTCGAAGCTTTTGAACCAACAAATTAATATCGGGCCTTCGAAAATTTATTTGAATGCATCTGGATTTTATTGTGTCTAAT
>CAZFZJ010000003.1:2485-12789 GCA_964523665.1 uncultured Candidatus Saccharibacteria bacterium | reverse complement strand
AGGGCTAGTTGTGCACAAAATGAAAAATGCGTGTGCCGGAGGTTCTTCAAGCGTCTTTAACAGGGCGTTGGAAGCTTCATTTGTTAACATATGAACCTCATCAATGATATAGATTTTGCGCTTACCCATTGTAGGAGCTAAACCCACATTTTCGCGTAATGCTCTAATATCATCAATACCTCTATTAGAGGCCGCATCAATTTCGATTAAATCTAAATGATTTGCTGATTGTATAGCCTTGCAACTAACACATTCTCCACATGGTTCATAATGAACGTGAGCTAAATGCGTTTCTGTAATTGGATTTTGACAATTTAAAGCTTTTGCCAACAAACGTGCTGTAGTTGTTTTACCGATCCCTCTTCCCCCGGTAAAGAAATAAGCATGTGCGGTATTGCCCTTTTTAAGGGATCCTGTGATAGCAGCCGTTACGTGCTCGGCTCCCAACAGTTCACTGAACTTTTGCGGGCGGTACTCTGTATAGAACATGATGTCTATATAGAAACTTATCACTTATGTCTGACTGTGGTAAGTTATTATTTTTTACTCAAAAAATCATTTAGGATCGGGGTGATGATATTTCTGTTTAATGTAGAGATATTATTTCTATCGGATAAGTTAAATTTACTAAGAACGTATTTTGCAGGATCCATGCCGGTTTTCTGCACACTCATCGGTATAGATTCATCACGAACTCCAACGCGTAAATGCCAAAACGGTTTTTGATCGAGTACATCTTTTATTGACCTGATTCCATTGTGTATCCGAGACCCCTTATCGTATGCAAATTTGTACTCTCCTACCACAAGATCTAGCTCATCATATATTACTGCTACATCAACTGGATCGATTTTAAAAAAAGAGCAAACTTTACTGACGGTGTTCCCTACTTCATTCATATAAGAATGTGGCTTTGCTAGAATCCCGCTTTGTGGGATTTGGATAAAATCAATTCCGAGTTTCGAATTTTCTTTCCAGTTTCCGAAATCTTGAATTTCTATAAATTCATTTAGGATATCTTTGCCAACATTATGTCTGGTTCCGGTATATTCTGGTTCAGGATTCCCCAATCCAATAATCAATTTCATGAGGTTATTATACATTAGTTACATCCGCACCTAGTTTTCTAAAGCGGTCTGTAATATCTGGATAACGTCTCTTTAAGATTTCTGCCTCAACCAAAGTTGTTTCGACAGGATCAGCAAGAGCAGCAATAAATATCGCCATTGCAGCTTGTATTATTCCAGGAACTCTTATCTCTCCTCCCTTAAATTTAACTGGCCCATTTACTATTATTCGATTAGGGTCTGATACAAAAATATTTGCTCCCATTTCGTTTAATTCCTTCGAAAAATCCAACCCTGTTTCATACATCCAATTATTTACAAGTATTGATCCGTCGAGTTTACAAAAGAGAGCTACGATAGGAGGTAAACAATCAACAGGATAACCAGGCCATGGCTGTGGAATGAATTTTGGCAAACGATCTCCAGATAGTGGCAATGTCATCAAAGCACTTTCGATACTGATTCCCTTTGTTGCGTCTACAATCAAATCACTAAAATCAGCAGAAAACACAATCCCAAATTTTGAGAATGATTGTAAGATTCCACCGATGTTCATGATTTGATATGCGTCTTTGATTGTGACTTTTCCTTTTGTAATTCCGACTGCCGCAATCAAAGACGCAATATCTACAAAATCCGGATCAGATTTAAAAGTTATGCCTTTTAGATTATTACTACCTTCTATTCTTAAGGTATTAGAGCCAATACCCTGAAATTTCGCTCCCATATTTGAGAGCATTTCGCATAAAGCGCTAACATGTGGTTCTGAAGCAGCGTTCACAATATCAAAATTTTGCGCTGTACCTGCACAGTACAAAATCAAATTTTCAGTTGCAGTTACAGAAGCTTCAACCATCCAAACAAAATTATCTTTATCTTTTTTCGAAACAGAAAACTCAACCCATCCATCTTCGAAATCGACATCAATTCCTACCTTAACAAAAGCATCAATATGAGCATTTATACTCCTTTTACCAAGTACACACCCTCCAGGAAGAGGGATTTTGGCCTTCCCGAATCTAGCTAACAGTGGACCTGAAAACATTATCGATGCCCGTATTTTTCCACCTAATTCTTTGTCAACTACAAAATTGTTAACATTTGCCGTATTGATTATTGTTTTGTTTGATTCTTTTTTTACAACTCCTCCTAATTTCTCAATCATAAGAAGCATTTTTTGAACATCAGTTGTGTCAGGCAAATCCTCATAAATCACATCTTCATTTGTTAATAAGCACGCAGGCAAAGCAGAAACAACACTATTTTTATTTGGTACTGGAATAACTTCACCTATTAAAGGCTTGCCCCCAATTATTCGATAGTTTTCAGACATATAATTTTATAAATAAATAACTTCTCTTTTTAACTTCACACTAAATTTCTCGAAAACTTTTTGCTCAATTTGATCCGCTAAATCTTTTATATCGGTAGCGCTTCCGCCATCCCAATTTGCAATTGATAAAGCTGATTTTTCAGAAATCCGAACTGATCTAAATTGATATCCTTTAGTAAATCCTGCATTTTCGATCAACCAACCTCCAGAAATTTTTACATGCAAATCATCAATTTCCCAAAAAACAGGTTGATAACCCTTTTCCTGAATTGCAATCAATATGTTTCGTTCAACAATGGGGTTTGTGAAAAAAGATCCACAAGTCATCGAATTTTTATCAGATGGGGCCCAATAAGTCGATTTTGATTTCCGTTGTTCAATTACCCATGTACGTACCTCTGTTGGATTTATATTTTTCTTTTGGTTAAATTGTTCCATCCCTGTAAATTTATAATCTTGCTTTGCGTTTGATAGTGCGTGTCTAGAAGAAATTACAAAATATTGATCATTATTTTTAAAATGCGAGTTTCTATATCCAAAATTGCATTGAGAATTTTTTAGTTCAATTACTTTTAAGTCAAAGAGATTTAATACCTTAACCGAGACTACTGTTTCACATATTTCTTGGCCATACGCACCTGTGTTTTGAACTATGGCTCCTCCAATACTCCCAGGTATTCCAGATAAGCATTCCATCCCATAAAAATTTTGTTTACATGTAAATTCGACAGCTGAATCAAGAGATTCACCTGACATGAACTCAAATTCATTTTCTGAAACCTTATTCATTCCCAATATCGAGTTTTTTATTACTAAACCGCGAAAACCCTTGTCATCTATTAGAATGTTGCTTCCTCCACCGATAATTCTATATGAGATATTCAGCTCTTTCGATTTTTTAATTGAGTCAATCAAATCCTTTATGCTCTTTACTTCAATAAAGAAGTCAGCAGATCCTCCAATTTGATATGTTGTAAACTGTTTAAGAGATATATTATTTTCGAAATCAATTGGCATAATATTTGTAATGAAGTATTTATATCCATATTACATCAATCCACTTTATGTCTGCTCCATGCTATTATTTAGCCATGAATAATGATATGGTCCGCTATAACTCTACGATTCATGTCCATTTGGTTAATGATAAAGACATCCAAAAGTTAAACAAGAAGCATCGAGGTAAAGATTATCCTACTGATGTTTTGTCTTTTCATATGGATGAAGAAATGCCAGATGGGACATATTATATTGGGGATATTCTGGTGAATATCGACCAAGCAAAGAGACAAATGAAAGATTATGATAATGATGACGTAAGGCAAGAAATTGCCGAATTAGTGGAACACGGAGTTTTACACCTGCTCGGAATCCACCATGAACACGACGATTGAAGGAGTATTATCAGAAGTAGATTTATTACAATTAGAGTTTCCAGAGAGAGATTCCATGTGTTACCTTAAACGAGCTTCTCAATATTATTATAATAATCGATACGATAAACCACGGGATAATAATGATCCTGAAATCCCTTCAAAAAACACCTCTTTGTGAGATGATACCGAGAATTATGGTTTCATGGGGTACTTTCGAATCAATAAATGATTCATATCTACAAAAATTTGTAAGAAATCCGTATGACTCTCCCGCAGTAATAAGATTAAAATTTTGCGATGGATATGATTGTCAAATACATCCATACACTTTGTAAAAAATCTTAGCAACGAAGAGACAGCAAAATTATCTATTATACGACTAAACATAATCAAAACCCTACCCTAATAACTTTTTAACAATCTCACCTACGAGTTTACCGTCAGCTTTGCCTTTAAGTTCAGCCATCGAGGCCTTCATAAGTGATCCGAAATCTCTTGCTCCAGAAGTTTCCTTAACTTTTGCAACAATTTGTTCAACCTCCTCAGGAGTAAGTTGTTTAGGAAGATAAGTTTCGATAATTACAATTTCAGCATTTTCTTTGTCCGCCAATTCTTGCCTATTATTTGCAGCATACATTTCAACTGACTCTTTACGCTTTTTTACTTCTTTTGCTAAAACTTGGAGAATTATTTCATCGGTCAAGGCTTTGCCCTCACCTCTTAATTCAATCCCCTTATTATTTATCTCAGAAATTAACATCCTCAAAACAGAAACCTTTTCGGTTTCATGTTTTATTAATGCTTCCTTGTAATCTTGCTTTAATTGGTCTGTTAACATATTATTTCATCCGATTGTATCGGGAAATATTGAGTTTACGCTTCTTATTTTTCTCTCGTCTCATTTTGGTTGGTTTTACGTAATATTTTCGCTCTTTAATGAGTTCAATATCATCATCCATTATCAACTTGAGTTCTCTCAATGCCTGCTCAACAGATTTCTTTGATTCTTTTAAATCTATAGCCACCCCTTTTTTTGCCATAACCTAAAAATACACCTCCTAAGTGATTCTATAAATATTGACTATGGGATATGATATTAGAGATACAAATACAAATCAACCCCGTAAATCCATTATACAAAATTATAAGTCATCCTTGGGACGCCACGAACCTCCGCCTAAAACGTGTATATGCTCATGATCTACCCCATGAAAACCCGCACCATTGTTAACTATTCTGTAGCCAGTCTTGTCAAGAGAGAAATTTTTTATAACTTCGTTTGCGAATCGGAATAATTCATCCCAAACAGGTTCTTTCACCGAAATCGCATCGTTTTTTTCGATGTGCCTTTTGGGGATACATAGAACATGAACCGGTGCTGCAGGCTTAATCGGCGTAAACGCAAGATGATTTTCAGTTTCTAAGATTTTGTTTGAAGGGATTTCTCCTGCGACAATCTTGCAAAAAATACATTTAGACATGCATCGAGTCTACCATAAAGGACGAACCTTTGCAGGGTTTGTCCCTATGGAAAAGGGTTACCGCTTCTTCGAGATTCACCAGCTGAACTCTATCAGATGTTCTTTCTTTAACTTCCATCTGTACACCTGTTTTCGCAGAGACGACAACTCGATATGGCATCCCCATTAAATCTGCATCTGCAAATTTCTGACCAGCTGGAATATCTTTTCGATCGTCAAAAAGCACTTCAATACCTGATTGGACTAAATCGCTATAAGCCTTATCGGCTCGTTCAGCAACTTCAGAATCTTCAAGATTAAGTCCTATCAAATGCACTTCATAAGGCGCAACAGAGGCTGGCCATACTATTCCGCGTTCATCGGACAATATCTCAACGATCGTTCCCATTAAACGCCCACATCCGATTCCATTACTCCCCATAATAACATCCTTTAGCTCTCCACTCTCATCGGCAAACTGCAAGCCAAGAGATTTACTAAAACGAGTCCCCAATTTAAAAATATTTCCAACCTCAATCGAAGTAAATTCCTCTAGCTCCCCCTTATCTAGTTTGAGATCTGCTAAAACCTCATCATTATAAACTTCTTCATTTACTGCCAATTTCTTTTTCTTCGAAACGTAAATTTTATCCTCCCCTGCCGCACAAATGGCTTGAAATTCATGACTATGTTCTGCAAAAATTCCTCCACTCGCAAAAGTTTCAAAGGTATAATTCCCTATTCCGGCTCTTTCAAAAATTCGCATATAGGCCCGCTTACAGTCCTCATAAAATTTATCCAGTCCCTCCTGATCGCGATTGAACGAATACAAATCTTTCATATAAAATTCACGACCACGCAAAATACCACTTTTTGATCTTACCTCATTTCTAAATTTATTTTGGATCTGGTACACATATTTTGGTAAATCTTTGTAAGATGAAATATGTGACTTCATAATATTCGTTAGTGGTTCCTCATGCGTTAATCCTAGACCTAGATCTGTGTCATTTTTCAATCGAGTTTTAAACCAAACATCAACTTTCTCATCGTCCCACCGATCTGTAATCTCCCATAACTCTTTCGATTGAAGAGAAGACATTAAAATCTCTTGACCTCCAATCGCATTCATTTCTTCCCTGATAATTCCATTGATTTTATTTAAAACCCTAAGCCCCAATGGCAAATACGAATATACACCCGCCATTTCTTTGTGGATAAAACCCGCACGAATTAACAATTGAGCATTTCTGGATAATTCATCTTTAGGAGCATCTTTTTTGGTTTTGGTGAATAAATTTGTGAATCGCATTATTCTTCAATTGTAGCATATCGCCAAGCAATAAAAGCATGTCCATCGAGTAATAATGGGTTAGAGGAACAGCTGCCAAATATCTTTAAAGGTTACCAATATTAAAATCCCAATTAAAACCATAAAACCGATCTGATGAGCCATATTTTCAAGCTTCGCGGATGGTTTGTGGCGAGTAATAACCTCAATTGCAATAAAAAACAACCGTCCACCATCAAGTGCTGGTATCGGAAGTAAATTCATGACCGCCAACGACAAAGATAACAGTGCCGTTAAATCTAGAATCGTAAACACAACTTTGGGGCCGCCAACATCCAACACAGATTTAACGGCACCAAATATCCCAACAGGACCTGAAACACCTTGTGAAACGGGTTCTAAAGTTTTCTCTTTAACAGAGATACCAATAAGCTCTTTTAAGATAGAGAAAGAATATCCCATCACATTGTAAGAATGTTCAACTCCTGCAAATAATGGCGAAGCCGAGTAATCTAAATACATAGCATTCGAAAGGCTAACCCCGAGAGCCGGCTGATTTATTTCCTCATTAAAAACGGGCGTAACTTCATATACATTTGTTTCGTCGTTTATTAAATTGATAGTCTTGATCTGTAAAGCCTTCCCATTCTTGTCTGCAATAAATGACTTAAGATCTGAAATATTTTGGGGATTAATTTCTTTCCCTTCGAAAGAGATCGAAACAATAGCATTACCAGCAGTTATACCTGCACTTTCTGCGGGAGAGTTCTTTTCAATCCCAGTTACTACATTTGGGATATTAACTTTTTGACCAAATCTAAAATCGTAGTCAGTCAAAGACATCAGTGGAGCTGATTTCCAGCCGTTCATGCCTAGTACAAAGCAGAATAAAACAAATGCTAAAATAAAATTCATAAATACCCCGGCAAAAAGGACAATAGCCCTTTGCCATGCAGGTTTGTTCATAAAGTTCCTCTGATCATTTGGATCATATTCATCCATATCTTCACCGCGGATTTTGACAAAACCGCCTAGCGGCAACCAATTCAAAGAATATAAAGTCTCCCCGATTTGCTTTCCCCACGCTCTTGGAGGAATCCCCATTCCAAACTCATCCACTTTAATACCAAATTTTTTAGCCGCCGAGAAATGCCCGAGTTCATGTATAAATACCAAAACCGACAGAATTAAAACAAAGAGTAAGAAGGCGAGAATTCCAAATATCATAAGGATTTTGTAGCACAATTACGGGAAATAAACAAACCTTAAGATGTTGGACAATCAATTACCGAAATGGCAATAGATGAAGATGACATGTGGAAATCGGCATTATTTAGTGCAGCAATGCACAGTACAATCACGTATACATTCTTAAATCAAAAAGAAAGAAATGATAATGGTTATAAAAAAGCCGAAGGCTTAACTGTTTCTGACAGTAATGTTACTAACAGCAGAAACAAAGGGGACATTTATGATAATTGCACTAGATGATCCAATATTATCTAAGTTTAGGAGAGCGTGGATTGCACCTAGCTTAGACTTAATTTTCGCTAAAGAGCTGCAAGGTTTTACTTACTAATGTTTAAACAAAATTTGAAATCAAATATATAGTCTAAAACAATTAGGAGAAATCACAACAAGACTAAATCTGCATTAAATCCTGTTCTTTTTTCTTCCCCATTTCTTCTAATGCGAAATTCATTTCTTTAATGATTTTTTCGATCGATTCTTTCTCGCGATGCATATCATCCTCTGAAATCACACCATTATCTTCCATTTCTTCGACTGACTTGATAACGTCCTGTCGAATCATTCGTACTTTAATCTTCGCCTCCTCAACTTTTTTAGACACTTCTTTAACTTTCTCTTTTCTTGCTTCTTCTGTCATTGGTGGAATCGCAATCCTAATTGATTCGCCCTCATTTACCGGATTTATTCCTCTATTTGATTTTCGAAGAGCATCCTCAATTTTTTTAAGAACTGACTTATCCCAAGGACTAATAAGAACCGATTGAGCATCAGGTATAGATATTGTCCCCAACTCGTTAATTGGCAAAGGCGCAGTTCCTGGATATGCCTCAACTACAATTCCATCTAATATCGCTGCACTTGCCCTACCCGTTCTAAGCTGAGCTAATTCAGTCGCAAGATCTTCTTTAATTTTGGCAAGATGGTTTTGTAAATCTTCTTTCTTCATAATTACTTTATATATCAAGACGAGTGATCTCTGCAACGGTGATATTCTCACCTGTTTTAGAAACAGTGTCAGTTATAAGATCTTTTATGGTTTTGGATGAATCACGAATATAAGATTGTTCTAACAATTCGTCAATATTTTCAGGACCCATTGCGGCAACTTGCATTGCAATTTCGTTACCCAATTTTTGAAATTCATCATTTTTCGCAACGAAATCGGTCTCACAACCTAATTTAACAAGAGCACCTACCCTTCCACCATGTATGTATGAGAATATTGAACCCGCCTTAATCTCTCTTTCTGATTTTTTCTCTGCTTTTTCAACACCTTTTGCTTTTAAATACTCAACAGCTTTAGAATAGTCACCATTTGATTCTTCTAATGCTTTTTTTTCTTCTTTTACTCCAGCACCTGTTTCTTCACGTAGTTTTTTGATTGTCTCTAGATCCATAATTTTTTGTTTAACAGCAGGATATCCAAGGATCATCCCTTTGTAAAAATTATTTACTCTTTTTGGTTGTTTTTGTTTTCTTTTCCACCTTATCCGCCTTTGCTTTTTTAGGCTCAGATTTTACAATTTTTTTATCTTCTGTTTTTTCTACTTTTTTTAATTCTTTGACTTCCTTCACTTCTTTTACATCTTTCTTTACTGTTTTTGGTTCGGGTTTAGATGCTTTAGACTCAGTTTTAGAAACTGGTTTTTCTACTTCCTGATCTGCATATCCTTCTTTTATCGCCGAAGCCAATACAGATAAAACGATCTCAATTGATTTGATTGCATCATCATTAGATGGAATTACAAACTGAACTTTATCAGGATTCGAATTCGTATCTACCATTGCAACAACGGGAACTTTAAGCGCATTTGCTTCTGCAACCGCTGTTTTTTCACGATTAATATCTATAACAACAATTGCTCCTGGATATTTTTTTAACCCTCTTAAACCACCAACCGTTTCTTTTAATTTCTCGACTTTTCGAGACAATAATAATCTTTCTTTTTTGGTGTAGTGTGAAAAGGAATTATTGGCTAGCCCAGTTTCAATTCTCTCGAGTTCTTTCAAATTATGTGCGACAGAATCGAAGTTGGTGAAAGTTCCACCTAACCATCTTTGGTTTACAAATAAACAACCTGCCTCTTTTGCATATTTGGATACAACCGGAGCGGCCTGTCTTTTTGTTCCAACAAAGATGATTTGTTTGCCAGTTTTGGCAACTTCATAGAGAAATTCAGCTGCACGCTCTAATCGCGTAACTGATTGATTTAGATCGATAATTTGATTCCTTTTGAGAGTATCAAATACAAATTTATCCATTTTGGGGTCTTTTCTACGTGTCTGATGCCCAAAGTGAACCCCTGCCTTGAGCATGTCTTCGACGGTTACTTTTTTTATATTGTCTTTAGACATAATATTTGGCTCCTTAAACCTCTAACCGGATTATGTTAAATAAATCAGGAGCGTACCCGGTTATGTGTGATGACGAGATTTTAGCACATTCTACGCATCAAGGGCTACCCGCTATTTAGGAGCGAGGGTCGGGTTTTTCCAACTTGCGAAGTCGCACTCAGGATACCTGTT
>CAZFZJ010000003.1:0-2426 GCA_964523665.1 uncultured Candidatus Saccharibacteria bacterium | reverse complement strand
CATGTTCCTCTCCACATTTCGGGCATTTCATTCCGATTTTGTTTTGGATCTGCATTGTATATCTACACTTCGGGTAATTTTCACATGCAATAAATTTCCCAAACCTACCTTGTTTGATTTTTAGCTCCCCACCGCAATCAGGGCATTTCTTTTCTTTAATCTCCATTTCCATCTTTTCATTTTCTGCCTTTTCTTCATCAGATAAATTCTCATCTTCAATTGGCAGAGCATATTTGCATTCTGGATATCTGTCACAGCTGTAAAATTTGCCAAACTTCCCTAATTTGATTTGCAAATGTCCTTCATGACACTCAGGACATTCTGTTGTTGTTTGCTCCATAACAACTAGATCTTCTTTCTTTATCTCTTTCTTTTTTGCAACAACCTGTTTTTCGAAAGGCTTATAAAAATCGCCTATAAGCTTACGCCAATCGTTTTCTCCGATAGCAACCTCATCTAAGCTTTTTTCCATCCCAGCAGTGAATTTAACGTCAACGATTTCTGGAAAATGCTTTACTAATAAGTCATTAACCACATAACCGTTATCTGTTGGCATCAAACTTTTCTCTTTTTTAATTACATATCCCCTACTTTGTATAGTTCCAACAATCGATGCGTAAGTTGAAGGACGTCCAATCCCGAAACTCTCTAATGCCTTAACTAAAGATGACTCATTGTATCTTGGCGGTGGAGTGATCTGATTTGGGATAGTTTTAACATCGTGCTCTGTAATCAAGGATTGATCTTTTACCTCTGGCAATAAATCGTCTTTTCGATTCGAATGATAAACCTTAGTGAACCCATCGAATATTTGCCTAACACCTTTTGATTCAAATGTATATTTTGGCTGACCTTCGTTTTCGATTAATACCTTTGTATTTTCATATATTGCAGGAGACATTTGAGTCGCCATAGTTCGTCTCCAGATCAAGTCATAAAGTTTTTTATGCTGCTCTGTTAGGGATTTGGGCAATTCGTCAGATAATTTTGAAATATCAGTTGGACGAATTGCCTCATGAGCCTCTTGAGTTTTTGCTTCCTTTGCCGAGGTGTAACGCTTAACATCTTTCGCTAAATATTTATCCCCATACTTTGACTTTATGTTTTTTCTTATTTTTTGGATTTCTGTCTCAATGATATTTACACTATCAGTTCTCATGTATGTAATAAATCCACCTTCATATAATTTTTGAGCCAATTGCATTGTTCTATTTGGAGCATAGCCTAAAGTAGAAGAAGAGGATTGTTGCAAAGTTGAAGTAGTAAAAGGCGCACTTGGATAACTTTGTGTTTGTTTTACCTCAACTTTCGATACCCTGAATTTCTCACTATCTATTTGGAGTTTGTGCTTATTTGCCTCTTTCTCCGACTCAATCGATGTCATTGAAGTCGTATATTCACCGGCAAACAATTGGTATTTCTTCTTTATATAGATATTTTTATCGGCAATTTTCACAAGCTTTGCATAAAGTTTGTCTTTTTTTGATAAATAAAAATCTCCTTCGATTTCGTAGTATGGGTTTTGCGCGAAATTTTTGATTTCGCGCTCACGCTCAACCACGAATCTAACAGCAACCGATTGAACTCTTCCAGCAGACAATCCATATCTAATTTTCTCCCATAAAAGAGGGGATAATTTATATCCAACCAATCGATCTAAAACTCTACGTGCTTGTTGGGCATCAATTAAATCGTAATTTAATTTACGAGGAGATAAAAAGCCTTTTTGGACCTCTTCTTTGGTGATGGAATTAAAAACCACACGATAAACTTTTGGATTTTTGCCTTCTTTGTTTTTGATTTTATCGGCTATCTCAAAATTATCCTTCCCTTCGGATTTTTTTAGCGGATTATCATTATTCAAAATATATCCAAGATGCCAAGCAATTGCCTCCCCTTCACGATCTAAATCTGGTGCTAAATAAATTGCCTCGGAATTCTTCGCTGCTTTTTTTAGCTCTTTTACAATATCATCCCGCCCTTTTGATATAACATATTCGGGCTCATAATTTTTTTCCGTATCAACTCCCAATGATGATTTTGGCAAATCCCTAATATGACCTTTAGAGGATAAAACGACATATTCGTCACCTAGAAAGGCTCCGATCTTCTTTGTTTTGGCTGGTGATTCTACAATTACTAAATTTTTCATGACTTATAGTTTCTATGGCCGAATAGTATAACGACCTGATAAATCTTTTTCAACTAACCCCAGAAATTCCAGATTCAAAAGGCAATCATAGATTTTGTCGTGATGCAGTTGAAATTCAACTAATATTGAGTTGGGCTCAACAGATGTTCCCCCAACAGTTTTTGACTCAATAAAATCTAACAGTTTTTGAGACATATCATCAAGTGTAAAATTTTCTCGCTTTCTTTTTAGCGATTTCGAGATTTTTAGTGATTCAAATAATATATCTGAATTT
>CAZFZJ010000002.1:25781-49525 GCA_964523665.1 uncultured Candidatus Saccharibacteria bacterium | reverse complement strand
TTCCTTGCCATGTTTCAAATTCTTCTCCCTGGTCGGCCTTGCGTACCAAAAGAAGTGGGTGATTTTCTTGGGTTTTAAGTTTGGAAATATCAAATGCGTGCATTGGGATCCCATATTCGACCATCACATAATTTGTAATATCAACAACATTATTAATCGAAGGGATGCCATAGCTTTCTAAGTTATTTTTCATCCATTTAGGCGAATCTGAAATTTTGATATTATCAAGCTTTACTGTACAAAATCTTTTTACATTATCTTTATCTTCGACTTTTAGAATTGAATCTGTTTTTCCCCATTGAATGTTTGAATTTTTGATATCGAA
This sequence comes from uncultured Candidatus Saccharibacteria bacterium, assembly GCA_964523665.1. Classification (GTDB taxonomy): domain Bacteria; phylum Patescibacteriota; class WWE3; order 2-01-FULL-39-13; family 2-01-FULL-39-13; genus CAZFZJ01. The sequence goes on along the minus strand of CAZFZJ010000002.1, from coordinate 49,200 downwards.
TTTTTGAGGTTCCGTAATAGGTTCATTAACATATGCAGAATATTCTCTTGCAACGCCTAAAATTGATAACACGTCAGGACGATTTTGTCTTACTTCGATGTCAATAACATGCTGACCTTCTACTTCTTTGATTGGACCATCTTGCATGAATTCAAGGGAAGTTAGAATTTTTCCAAATTCATCAAATGAAACTTTAATTTTAATGTATTCATTTATCCAGTTAAATGGTACTTTCATAGTTATTCGTAAACAATAGATCCATTAAACAACGATCTGATATCTTTAATTCCATATTTAGCCATTACAATTCTGTCTAATCCCCAACCAAAAGCAAATCCTGAATATTCTTTGGGATCGATACCTGATCTTTCGAGTGTACTCGGGTGTATCATTCCGCTACCAGCGATTTCTATCCATCCTCTATATTTACATATTTCACATCCTTCACCTTCACAAAATTTGCATAAAATATCGGGGCCTAAACCTGGTTCGACTTCGGGATAATATTTAGGGCGATATCTGATAACGGTATCTTCCCCTAAAATAAATTTTAAGGCTTTATCAAGGATCCATTTTAAGTTCCCCATCGTAATATTTCGATCGACACATACACCTTGAAATTGATCAAATACTGCACCATTGCTTTTATTGGCTGTTTCATTTCGATATGATTTACCAGGGCAAACAAACCTAATCGGAGGTTTTTGTTTTTCGAGCTGCCTAGCCTCAATGCTTGACGTTTGTGTACGAAGTAAGATTTCGGGTTGCATTATATATAGAGTATCTTGCATTTCTCTGGCAGGATGATCTTTAGAAACACCTAAGATTTCAAAATTATGTTTGTCATCTTCGATTTCTGGACCGTCATACACCGAGAAACCATAGTAATGAAAGAATTGATTAAGTTGTCTGGATACTAATGTGATAGGATGCAAATTTCCCGAATTTGATGGATTAACTGGTATTGTTAAATCAATATCTTCTATCTCCTTGTTTTTCGTGTCTTTTTGCCTATCTTCAATTTCGGCGACGATTTGCTTTTTGAATTTATTTATTTCTTTAAGAGCGTCGATTTTAGCTTCATCTGCTAGATCTTTGGCTTGGGCAAGTAATTGGTTAATTTTACCACTTTTACCAAGATACTTAACATATAGTGAGTCAAAATCCAATGATTTCAGATCTTCTGTGTAAATTTTCTTTAATTCTTTAATATCCATAGAGGAGATTATTTTGATACTTTCTCTACAATTTTATCGAAAGCTTTAGGATATCTCAAAGCTATTTCTGATAAAACTTTTCGATCAAGTTCTATTTTATTCTTTCTTAGGTTATTTATGAAGGTGGAATAATTGTAACCTCTTTCTCTTAATGCAGCATTAAGTCTAATTATCCAGAGAGATTTAATATCACTCTTTTTATCTCTTCTACCACCAAAAGCGTATTCGCCTGCCTTAAGGTATGCTTCGTTGGCCCTTCTAAAGAGTCTATTTCTTGTTCCCGTATATCCTTTGGTTAAGCTTAATATTTTTTTGTGTTTGCGTCTTCTAACAACGCCGGTTTTTGCTCGTGACATAATATTTTAGGCAAGCATCTTTTTAACTTTTTTTGTAAAACCTTTAGATACCATCGATCGTTTCTTTTTTCGGCTCTTAGTTGAAGAATCATCGATTCGTTTTCTATGAGAAATTCTAGACGATCTCTTAATTAATTTGCCTTTGCCAGAAATCTTAAATCTTTTAGTAACTACTTTTCGTGTTTTTGCTTTTGGCATATTAGAAATTCTAAATTATTTCGACTTTTTTGCAACAAACGTAACTGTCATATCATTGTTCAATAGCTTTATCGGATTCTCGGGTTTTGCGATATCTGATAGTTCCGACTCCACAATTTTCAATTTTGTTTCGCCTATCTCTGGGTAGATAATCTGTCTACCTTTGAACTGTACGGTATATTTTACTACATTCCCACTCTCGATGAATTTACGTCCTCTATCGATTCTGACTTTTAGGTCTCCTTCGCCAATATGTGGCCCAAAAACGAATTCTTTAAGTTCCGATTTTTTGCTCTTCGATTTCTTCTGTTTCGCATTTTGGTCATACAGATACTTTTTATAATCCTGTATTTTACAAACAGGAGGATTAGCTCCCGGCGAAACTTCAACTAAATCTAGACCTTTCTCTCTTGCAATGCTTAGAGCCTGTGCAGTGGGAATTACTCCTAAATTGCCCCCTTCATTGTCGATGACTCTAACACTTGGTACTCTGATTTTTTCGTTAATTCTTGTACTTATATGTAGTTAACCCGCTTCGATAAACATCGATGATATTTATCTAGGCACATAAAACAACTACGCTTATTATATCTCAAGCGACTTGGATATTATATGCGTTTTAACTTTTTTCGTAAAGTCTCCAAGTTTGACGTTATTTTCCTGTTTCCCTTCCCTATCTCTTATAGATACTGTATGGGATTCTTCTTCTTTTTGGCCCACGATAATCATATATGGAATCTTTAATTCCTGTGCTTTTCGGATTTTATTACCCATTGTTTCATCCTTATCATCAATTTCGTAGCGAATTTCAGCTTCAAATAGCTCCTCTGCGCATTTTTTAGCATAATCTGTGAACTTATCTGATATAGGGATAATAACTACTTGTACTGGCGATAACCAGACTGGAAAAGCTCCCCCTGTATTTTCTAATAAATTGGCAATAAATCTGCCATAAGAGCCCAAAATTGCTCGATGAAGCATAACTGGAGTTTTTTCTTCTCCATTTTGGTCAATATAAACGAGCCCGAACCTCTTTGGCATAGCAAAATCAATCTGAACCGTGCCTAGCTGTCTGTCGTTTCCCATAGCATCCTTTAGCATGATATCGATTTTAGGTCCATATAAGGCTGCCTCACCTTCCACTACCTCGCCTTGTAACCCCATTTCTTCATTTACCTCTTTTAAGATTTGTTGTGCTTTTTCCCAATCTGTTGGGTCACCAATATACTTTTCCGGAGTTTTTGGATCTCGAAATGATAAAGATACCCATTGTTTCCCCCACATTCCAAGAGATGTATAAAATTCTTCAATAATTTTGATTGTATTGATAGCCTCTTGTTTGATTTGACCTGGCGTACAAAAAGTGTGACCATCATCGATCTCAAATGACCTTGTTCTGTTTAATCCGCCCATCGCACCTGGTTTTTCATCTCTATGTTGTTGAGTTGATTCAATGTATCTAATTGGCAAATCTCTGTAGCTTCTTTGCTTTGAGGCATAAATTTGTGTATGGTGAGGGCAATTTACGGGCTTCAGAACAAATTCTTCATCGTAATGGCTAACTACCTTAAATAGTTCATCAGCGAATTTATCGGCATGGCCAGAGGTTTTATAGAGGTCAATTTTTGCCATATGAGGGATATTTACTTCTTGAACTCCATACTTTCTGCTGATTTTAATTAGAGCATCTTTAAGTTCATTTTTTATTATGGTTCCTTTCGGTGTATACATCACCAATCCTTTGCCTACTAATTCAGAGAATGTGAATAAATCAAGTTTCTGACCTAAAATTCTATGGTCATTAGCTTTCCGGCGTTCTAATTCTGCAATATATTTATCTAAGTCTTTTTGGTTTTCGAATGCAGTCCCATAAATTCTAGTAAGCATTTTATTATGTTCATTTCCACGCCAGTACGCACCTGCAATCGAGAGAAGTTTAACCGCACCGATTTGGCCTGTTGATTCAACATGGGGACCTCGGCATAAGTCAACGAATTCATTGTTGCCTGTAATATAAACTGTAATTTTCTCACCTTTGGTTAAGATTTCATCTATCCATTCCTGTTTGTATCGATTCCCTTTGAATAGCTCCCTTGCTTGTGACTCATTTAATTCTTTTGATGAGATTCTAAGATCCTGTGAAATAATTCGTTTCATTTCTTTTTCGATAGCTTCGAAGTCAAGCTCGCTAATTGTGCCTTCGAGTAATTCAAAATCAAAATAAAAGCCATCATCTGTAGCAGGACCCATTGCCATTAAAAATTTATAGTTTAAATTCTTCATTGCTTGCATTAAGACATGCTCTGCAGAGTGTCTGATTTTAAAAAGGTTTTCTTTATGCATAGTTTATAAGGAACATTCAACTAACTTCATGATTAAAATATAACAAAATGAACGAAAAAGGTTGAGAGTTAAGCATTATCTACCCCATCTGGGGTTGCAGTAGTAGCAGGTGATTGTTTTTTGATTCCTAATATTTTCAGTATCTTGTCTTGAAATTTCATTGATGTAATTTTACTCTTATTTTAATACAATTTAAAGCCTTTTTAAAAGATTGTTATAACTCTTAAGATTGTTAACTGCGATCCAATTCTCATAAGGAATACTAAAACCAAATAATTTTTTTTCGGATGAAAGCACTGGGAATATTGCTGTTTCGAAATCTGTTTTCTGATTTAGATCGATGTATTTTTCAAAATAAGGATAGGATTTATAGCTAAAAATAGTCACTCCAACATGCGAAGGGATTGGAATCATCGGTTGATATTGAATATCGGTTATTAAGTTATCTGAAATGCTCATCCCACTAAATTCAAATGGGGATTCCTCTGTTACCACAACTGTGCATAGACACTCTCTTGATTCAGCTTCAATCTGAGCATTCACTATATCATCTGGAAAACTACCTGAGTACCCAATTATTACATCGTCAGGATTGTGAATTATGATATTTTTATTCTTTGGGATTACACCATTGTTTATTGCGTTTAAGACCGCACCGCCTTTTCCGATTGGCTTTTCAGGATCATGACTATAGCTGATCTTTACTCCGTATTTACTACCATCTCCAAGTAAATTAGTAACCGTTTCTGCATGATGAAAAACAAGACCGACAAAATCAGTAAATCCGGCATCTTTATACATTCGTATTGCCATTTCGATCATTGTGTCACCGTTTGGAAGTGTAAAAGCATTTTTATTAGAGTTTTCAGATCCAGGAACAGATTTAAAACGGCTACTTTCTCCACCTGCCATAAGTACGATGACTGTGTTTTTTTTGTATCCTTCAATTTTGCTTGGGTCTGATTTAACTGGTGGCTTTAAATCACAAATCTTTAATTTAAGTTCTTTTAGTTCAGATATCATATACGGTACCTAATAACTTCCGTTGTTTCAATTTGTTCTTTAAGTATTCCAACCGACTTTAGAAGGGCGAACAACAGAAGTGCCACAATATGTGTAGTAATACGAACGATAGGCATAAAGGAAATTATTGTCAAGAATATTATACCTGTTGCGATAGATACAAAATAATTTTGATAAGGATCAAGCCAGCTATTTATAATATCAGCGACTTGCTGTTGAACCTGTTGTGTAAGATCTTGTTGCTGTTGTTGTAATAGATTAGCACTATCGTCTATGTTTCTGGTTATTGATGAATCTATACTATATTGTCTCAATTTTTCCCTCACAAAATCTGAATTAACTGTTTTTGCAATGTAGGCATTTGACGTACTGATTAAATAACTTTTTGTCATCTGAAAAGAAATTATTCCCTTATCTTCTGTAGAGTTAAAAATAAAGTAGTTGAGTGAAACTGCGATTGCTAGAAGTAATATGAATGTTCCAACATAATGCGAGATAGATGTTAGTTTAACTTTTATTTGGTTTTTCGCCTCACTTTTATATCGTTCTTGAATTACAAATAACGATAGAATTACTAAAATACTGTTTAATATTAGGTCTGAGATGCCAGAAATTTGATAGGTTAAAAATATATTTAAACATAACGTGACAATTAGGATTAGATAGTAAGCTACATATTCTTTCCTAGATTCACTGACGAGAACTACAATACCAAAAGAAGCCAAAAGTATTGATGTTGTTATAATAAAAATTCCAAATCCGTATAACAGATTTTTTGATGGAAATAAAATTTCTTGAGTGAAGTTTTTTGAATAAAACGCCAAAAAGTTAGCCATTAAAATTGAAATTGAAGATATGAATAAGAATTTAAACCCAATCACTATTTAATGATATATTAGGCAATTTGTTTATGCAATTCAATTGAAATTAACGTGGTGGGTAGTAGAGGACTCGAACCTCTGACCTTCACAATGTCAATGTGACGCTCTAACCAGCTGAGCTAACCACCCGTGTAGATAACTACCCTTTCACAGATTATTAACTATAACCATTTATGTTCAGGTGGCGATAAAATGCGTTGATTTTATCTAAACCAGCTGAGCTAACAACCCATACGACTATTTTTTTCAAATCAGTAACACCATATATTATCCGGTTTATATTGTTTTATTCAAGATCTTATCGACGATTCCATATTCTATGGCATCTTTTGCAGGTAAAAAGAAATCTCGATCCATATCTTTTTCTATAATCTTCTCAGACTTACCAGTATCTTTTGCTAATGTCGAAATTAATTCCTTTCGAATTCTCAGGATTTCTCTTGCCGAAATCTCAATATCTGATGCCATACCTTCTGCTCCGCCACTAGGTTGATGTATCATAACCGTAGAATGAGGCAAAATATATCTTTTCCCTTTTGTTCCAGCGGCTAGCAATATAGATGCCATCGAAGCTGCTAAACCTATGCAAATTGTAGACACGTCGCATTTTAAATGCTTCATGGTGTCGTAAATTGCCATTCCACTATAAACCATTCCTCCTGGAGAATTTATGTATAAATTTATATCCTTTTTTGGATCTTCTGCTTGTAAGAATAGCATTTGAGCTATAACTGTGTTTGCAACAGTCATATCGATTGCATCTGTTATAAAGATTATTCTTTCTTTTAAAAGTCTGGAGTAAATATCATATGATCTCTCATATCCATTGGAATCTTTTTCAACTACTACAGGTACTAATACACTCATTATTTTTCTCCTTTAGTTGAACTAGTTTTACTCTTTTTTGAATCTTTATCTTTTTCAACTGATTTTGCAAGGATATCAATTGTTTTAGATTTCGATAAAACTGCACGAATATAGGCCTTTTGCTCTGGTTTAGATAAAGCTTCACGACTTTTCTCATCTGGTACCCCATTAATTGTTTTCTGAATTTCTTCATCGGTGACTTTAATGTCTCGATCTAATGCTATTTGTGTTAATGCAAAATCTGCATGAAGTGTTCTTTTCGCAATATCGAGATATTCTTTTCTTACTTCCTCGGCAGTTTTCTTAATAGATTTAAGGTACTGATCTAAATCTATTCCTAATCGTGCAATTTGATCGATTAGGCTTTGGAGCATTCTATTTGCTTCATCTTCGATAAGTAATTCTGCTAACCCAACTTCAGAGTTACTAATTATTACTTCTACGACTTCTTCATTGGTTAGGTTTTCTTCTTTGTTTTTCTCATCTGCTTTTTTTTGTAGTGCAGACTGATAATCTTTCAATTTTACAAAGGGCCTTTCGATCAAAACCACATTCACAATAAGATCCTTCCCTTCTTCAAATTGGACAATTTCAAAACGAGGGTCGATTATAGGTTGGATTTTATATTCTTTGATAATTTGAGAGTACGCTTCTGGAAGAATATGATTCAACGCATGGCTTCTAAGTTTTGAAGGATCAATTTTCTCTTTTACTAGATTTAATGGAGCTTTACCTTTTCGAAATCCTTTAATCTCAACATGCTCTGCTTCATGTTCTAGTGCATGATCAATTTGCCTTTGTACATCTGATGCAGGTATTGTAGTTTTAACCGTATAAGTGTTGTTATCGCCTTTTTTTACTTCAAATTCCATAATATTTTAATTATTTACTCGTATCGAAGAGCCTCGATTGGATCCTTCTTACTGGCTGTATAGGCCGGATACGTTCCAAAAATTATACCCACAAATGCTGCAAATGAAAAGGCTAGTGCTACTGCCCAAAATGGAACTTCTGTTCGAATCCAAGTTCTTCCTATAAGAGAGAGAAGCCATCCGAGAGTTATTCCGATAATTCCTCCACCAGTACTTAATAAAATTGCTTCGATTAAAAATTGTGAAAGGATATCTAAAGGGGTTGCTCCAATTGCTTTTCTAAGCCCGATTTCCCTCGTTCTTTCGGTTACTGAAACTAACATAATGTTCATAATTCCAATTCCTCCGACAATTAAAGAAATTGCAGCGATGGCACCTAAACCAGCCGTTAGTATCCCAAGAATATTTTGTATGGATGATAAGATGTCCGCTTGTGATAATACTGTAAATTCATTTTCTTTAAGATCTCTCAAAAGTGCGATTTTAACTTTTCTCATTGATCGGTCAATATCTTGGTTTAGGTCAGCCTTCGCAACAATGCTTGAATAATTCCTTAGTTCAAAGACTTCCATCGCAGTTGTATATGGAATACTAATTGCGTCATCAAAACCTCTTCCTTTTGGTTGAAGAACTCCTATTACTAGAAATGATTCGCCTGAATCGAATTTAATTCTTTGGCCGAGGGGGGAAGATTTTCCAAAAAGCTCTTCAGCTACCTGAGATCCAATAAGTACAACTTTAGCGCTCGAATTAACTTCGTTGGCTGTATACATTCTTCCTAAAGCAACCTCGAAATTAAATATTTCTCCTCCTTTTTCGTCTGTTGCATTAATTGCTGCATAAAAACTTTTGTTCTTATACTCAACTTGAACACCTGCCGTAATATATGGTGTAACTTCTACAATAAAATCAGATGCATATCTTTCAATTAAATCAACATGCTTAGCTGCTAATTTGTTTCTAGCTAATTGAGTAGATGGATCTTGTCTAAAATCTGTCTTTCCTGGTGATACAAATAATAAGTTCGAACCAAGAGCATCAAATTGATCGGTGATATAGTTTTGCACTCCTCTACCAATCGAGATTAATAAAATAACCGCAGCAACGCCTATTATTACTCCAAGCATAGTAAGAGCTGAGCGTATTTTATTACTTCCAAGTGCAATTAGCGATGTTTTAAATACTTCTAAAAAATTAATCATATTATTTCTCCATCTTTAATTTCTATTCGTCTTTTTGCGACTTTTGCTAAATCATCATCATGGGTCACAATTATTATGGTTGTTCCTTGTTTATTAAGTTTGTAAAAAAGTTCAACTATCTCATCGCCAGTCTTCGAGTCAAGATTACCTGTTGGCTCATCCGCCAGTAAAATTGATGGTCTATTTACGAGTGCTCTTGCAATTGCAACTCTTTGTTTTTGACCTCCGGATAATTCGTTTGATTTATTATTGATCCGATCCTTTAATCCAACTAATTCAAGCAGTTCGATGGCTCTTTGATGCCATTCACCTCTCGAAGTTCTGCTATATTTTAATGGAAGAATTACGTTATCAAGTGTGGAAGTTCTTTGTAGTAAATTAAACGATTGAAAAACAAATCCGATTTCTCGATTTCTTATTTTTGCTAGTTCATTTTCTTTCATTGTGCTTGTTTCTATTCCATTTACAAATACTTCTCCTGATGTAGGAGTATCTAGAAGGCCGATAATATGCATTAACGTGGATTTTCCTGATCCTGATTTTCCAATGATTGATACGAACTCACCTTTTTTGATTTCAAGAGATACATTATTTAACGCTTTTATTTCATTGTCGCCCAACCTGTATAGTTTAGTTATATCTTTTGCTGATAGCACAACATCTTTCTTCATTAAGTGTGCCTCCTATTTCTTATTTATTACTTTTGCAGGTTTTTGTTCTTCTAATATCTGTTTTGTATTGCTAGGGATAACAATTGTCTTACCCGATAGATCAGTTTTTATTTCCGTATATAAATCTCCTTCTAGCCCCAATTCTACAGGCTCCTTCTTAAGTTTATTTTGAGAATCTATTGTCCAAACATATGCTGTTGCGTCTGTGTTTTTAAAGACTTCATCGAATATCAGTGTATTAACTTCTTTAGGAGTTTGTGCAACAACGATTTCAACGTCACCTTCCATTCCAAGTAATAGATTTTTATCGGAGTCAGTTGGGACGACTTTAATTTTGAAAAAAGAAGTATTTGCATTACTGGATAAATATTTCGGGAGTGATTGAACAACACCATCAATGATTTGATTCGGATAAGCATCTAATGTAATTCGTGCTGGTTGACCGTCTTTTAGATCACCAAAATCTTCTTGGTCAATTTGTGCTTCAAAGTACAAATTATCTAAATTAGCGATTTGAACGATAGTTTCACCCATTGATGCGATTTCTCCGACCTTTTTAGTTTCGTTATAAATTGTTCCATCAAAAGGAGAATAAATATAAAAGTTTCTAATATTTGCTATCGAAGCTTGATAGGTAGCTTCAGCCTGACTTACTTGTTCGTTGAGTTTTTTGAGTTTAAGAAGATATTCTGTTGAGCCACCTGCAGAACTTTGATCATTTTGAAATTGACGTATAAAAAGATCACGATCTTTAATAACCGCATCTCTAGCATCTTTATAAGCTTGAGATGATTGCCTTGTTGAGTCGCTATCTAAAGATGCAATTAATTCACCTTTTTTTACCATATCCCCCTCATTTTTTGTTAAATTAGTGATTCTTCCTGAGGCGGCAAAAGATAGGTCTGCTTGATTTTCCGAGACAATTTTTCCACTTGCAGAAATAGTTTTTTCCACGGTATTCCTTTGTATTTGTGTTTGTTCAACAATTAAAATTTGGGCATTTCTTGAATACCAAAACCATATTCCAGCTCCGGCACTTATTACAACAATTATTCCGATAATTAATTTTTTATTCATGTGAGATTTTTCTAGGAACTATGTATTCATATACTATACCGATTGTTAATGTAAAAACCAACATTGATATCAAAGATCCTATTATAGGGGCGATTGTTATTAAGTCAAATAGTAACAAGGCTACAATGAATCGAATTGTTGTATCTGATTTTTCTGAAAATATTTTATTCCCAATATATAAAGATCCAATAATTGGTGAACAATACCATATTGCGAATAAGAGACCTGAAAATATTAATGCGAATGGAAATCCAACTAATGAAATTATCATTAGCGGAACTATAAAAATAGAAATTAATAGAATCATTGAGCCCATAAATAATGTTCTTATTGATAGTTTGTTTAATTTTTTAGAAAGAATATTGAATGAATCTCTTCGGATAAATTTAATAGCCCAAAATATGATTAATATTGAAGCAGCATGAAATAGTTTACCTAAGATAATGTCAATTTGAGGGTTGTCATTGATATTTTCGTTGTCGGGGATATTAAACATTCCACCTTCAATAAAGCTTCTTTCCCCTAAGATTGGTTTGAAGTTGGTATAAAATAAGTTGCCAATAATTTTCCCGTTATTTGATGCTCTTGCTTCGCTATTTAGTGAAATATTTAGATTTTTGCCAATTCGGCCTTGATTACTAAATTTATCAAAATAACCATAAACATCTCTATTTACTTCACCTGTGCTAGATAACATTAAGCTTGGTCCTATACCTGAAACTGATCCATCGATATAAGATCTAATTACAACTTCTGAACCAGCAATAAATCTTAGACTTCCATTAATTTTTCCGTTAACATCGATATTTTCTGCGATAATAAATGTGTCTCCATTAATCTCTGAATTTATGCTTACCGAAGATCCGATCAAGATTACATCTGAATCAATTTTGTTTACAATATTTATTTGATCTGCAAATTTTGTATATGGTACTAATGAGTATTCATAATAGTCATTAGTCGTGTTTTTTTGTGCGAATGCGCTTGATTTGACTATCCCAAGTGCAAAAAATGCTATAAAAAATAAGATCAATAACTTTGACTTCATAATTTGATTGTACACTATCTCTATAAATACTTAACTTGTATATGTATATTTGGTGCCGAGAAGAGGATTTGAACCTCCACGCCCTTACGGACACTGCCTTCTGAAGACAGCGCGTCTGCCGTTCCGCCATCTCGGCAAGGTAATGCCTCGCTAGCTCCCAAGTTGATTGGGCTAGCAATCTCGGCAGAATAGTCACCTACTACATTTGATATTATACTTTGAAATTTTAGTTACGAAAATTATTGAGATTTAATAAGATCGATTGCCTTTGTCAATTTTGCTGCCCAAGCTTCTCGATTGCCGCCGTTATACCAATTAGCTATTTCTAACGGAGTACCACCTTTGTGTGAATTTCTTGCGATAGCTCTTGAAACTCTTCCAATGCAGTCTTCCCATGACAAGCATACGTGGGCTCCCCATGCATCATTTGTACTTTTGCTACTAGTGACTCCATATCCCCATGCATTATATTTATAATTTGTATTTTTACCTCCTGTGCTTTCGATTATTGCAATTCCTGCAACTAAGTAAGGGTCAATACCATTTTCTGTTGCCTGAGATACAAATTCACATCCATACCCTGTGAGTGGTGCATTAATTTTTTTAAAGTATGAATCGATTTGATTTGCAATTGTCTCATCACACTTCTCATTACCAGTTCTTAGGTCTCTAACCATATTAGTTTTGAGTTCGTCGTTTGCTGATAATAAAATTTCTGGATTAGGAGTGACATATGGAGAAGTATCATTCTGCGCGAACGATAATTTCACTCCACCATCAACTGGGAGTTTTGCCAATAAATAGACTCCAACAATCAATACTGCTATTGATAGGCTGTAATAATAAACGAAAGGTAAGAAAAATAATTTATTTTTATGCGTAAAGTCCATTACATCGAATATAGCAAAAGTAAAATGGGTAATCAATTGTGGCAAAGTATGATGAGGTGTGATAGAGTGGCGCCCCTGGCAGGATTCGAACCTGCTACCTACTGCTTAGAAGGCAGTCGCTCTATCCAGATGAGCTACAGGAGCTTGTGTATAGTATACATTTTTGGTGCCGAGAAGAGGACTCGAACCTCCACGCCTTGCGGCACAGCCCCCTCAAGACTGCGTGTCTACCAGTTCCACCACCTCGGCAAAGGTCTTGCATTAGTGGTGCGCTGTTTGGTTTTGCGCTACCCACTTAGGCAAAGGACTTACAATGAAAACACGAGGGTAAATCTCCAAAATTTTACATCAAATAAGCAAAATCTTCTATAAGAGCTTCAGTTTATGAGCAGCAAAAAGAGTCATCATATTACTCCATAGTAATGGTTTTACTCCTTGAAACTCTCGATTACTTTCAAATAGCTGTTCTGGTATGTAATAATCCCCATTCAATTTTTCGAATATCATTTCGAAATAGTTTTTATAAGTTTATTTTTATCATAATTTAAGTTAAATGGACATGTTAGTTATGCGTTAGATCCATCCTCGCGGTTTTCAGAGTACCTGTCACTCACTTTCCATAAATATTTATTATGATTTCTATGAAGTTTCTCTAATTTTATTTTTAACGTTTGTGATGAGTTCTTAAAAGTTGTATCTAATACCCGTTCTGCAATATTAAGTGCGTAAGAGTTTCCGCAAGCGAATAAGTGAAAAAACCATGTTTAGGATGAATTGCTCTTCCTTCCCACAAATCTTCAATGTCAATATTAAATCCCGTTTTTGTATATAGGTTGTCAATTGAATTTGCGATTAATTCTATAATTTGCAATTCGACCTTTGTGAACTTTTTATTAAGTTTTCTATTTTTATAATCAATTCCCCAAATTAGAGTCGCTCCTTGATCTATTTGAAATTGATTTTCACGAATAATCCCATTAGGGTGGTAACTCCTGTATATTAGACATGGAATTTTGTTTTTAATACTACCGTCTTTGAGACATTCAGCTCGATCTAGTATCCAATTTAAATGGGATTTTGATACATCTTCACCAATTAGTGACATACCAGCGATTGCAAACCTGCATCTCTGCCTGGCCATACATACATATAGTTTTTTGCATCTTTAGGATAATATTCCAATGTGAAGGTGCGCCTAAAATTGCTCCATTTGGTAACAAACAATCTTCAAAAATCTTTTGTGTTGTTTTGATGAACTGGTTTTTATTAAACATTACACTGGGGGTCTATTTTTTATGTATTTTTGTTGAAGTCTCAACGAATAATAACCACAAGATATTACAATTATGCCAGATAAAATTACTAGTATTGGCCAAGAGGCAAAATCTCCAAAGACTTCGATTATGAATGCAATTAGCGCACTTATAAAAGCAATTGTACTAATAAATAATGTGAGTGACGATTTTGTTTGTAGGCTAAAATATATAAACAAAATCGCAATAAAAATACTCATAAGCAAACTTCCAGAAATAAAGTTCGCCTCTGCTCCTGATATGTTGACTCCACTCAATAATGAAATCATTGATAATATACGCGTGATGATTACATAGATTCGTTTGCTGATATTCTGGAAGTAAAACGAAGACGACAAATAAATAATCCCAAGTATTATTGATACAAAAGAAGCATAATAAGGACCGCCATCGGGAGACGCTATGTAGGTAAGTGTTAGGTAAATACAATTTAAAGAAAATAATTGGAAGAACGTTAGTAGATCAAAAAACTTTGTTCGGTTTGAAAGGACAAAGATAATTATTGAGTATATAGAGAATATACCTAGTATCACATATTCAGGTTTCTCAGGTGTTACATAATTTGTTGCATAAAAATATGAATAAAATAATCCACCAGGAAGAAGAATTGAAGCTAAAATATATAAAATTGCGGCAATTTCATCAAATGTTTTGTAGCTTTTCTCTAGAATATATCCCATTGCATATAAGATAATTGGTGTACCCAGAAGAATCAGAACCTTACTAAAATCTGAATAGTCGCTCCAGTTAATTGAAATCCAAAAAATGACACCAGCGATAAGTAGGACACCTCCAGTATAATATAGGAATTTGGTAATTAAATTGGAGCTATGATGTCCTGCTTTTTGATTGCTGAGATTTGTTTCTATATTCTGCCTTTCTGTGAAAATCTCATTAGGTTTAATATCGAATTGAATCGTTTGTAATTTAATTTGTTCTATTATTTTATTTCTATCTATTAGTTGATTTTCCATCCTAAGAATTTCATATTACTATAACTGTCATAATATCCAGAATCCTTTATATTATCTGTTGCAAGATTTAATTCAAATTTATGACCATTCTTTACCAAAATCCATTTAGAGTAATCAGTATAGGTACTGGGGAAAATAAAGTCATATGATACTCTGGTTCCATTTTTTATCTCATAACCATCAGGTGATTTTACTGAATTATCTATGATATATTGATTAACCTCTTCTAAAGTAATGGCTCTTGATTGCCTTTTAGAGACATCATAAAGATATAAGGTGGGATAAGTAATTTTCGATTTAGCACTTTGTAGTGTTTCATTTGGATTTTCCTTCCAATAGTATTCTTCAAAAATCGGTTCATCTTTAACAATTTTTTTAGTATAGGGATCAATCACATAAAATTCAGACCTCACGCCATAAGGTAGGTTTTTGGCATTAAAGTATATAAAATCGTATTGTGGTTTTAGGAATAGTCCCGGAAGAAAATTTGTGATCCACACTACAATAAATAAAAGTATTGGGAGCGTAAGTGCAATTAACAGAGGATAATGATCTTTTTTAATATTTAAATGCATTTTAACTATGAATATACAGTATTAGAGATTTTATTCAAGTGGTGGGTCCACTAGGGTTCGAACCTAGGACCTCTCGGATGTAAACCGAACGCTCTAACCAGCTGAGCTATGAACCCACGAGTTGTAAATGATATCAATATCATATCAGTCATATTGCTTCATGCTAACGACAAAGTCGGTTGGTTTTGTCTAAACCAGCTGAGTTATGAACTCACATATAATTGATAACGAGAATATTATATCAAAATATTGACTCTTCAATTACTTCGGGTTGAATTGTTTTGAGGATATGGTAAAAGTTTATGCATGCAACAAAATCAACAAAATATTCTATTTGTCGTAATTATTGTCTCTGCAATCTTATTAATACCGATTGTAATGTTTTTTTCAAATCGTGGGAAAGAGCCTCAGGTACAATCTGAACCGCCACAAGAATTAGTCAAAAATGATGTTGAAGATTTAGGAGAGATGAAATTAAATGTTAAAGAAAACAATGTTATGCAAGACAATGGGAAAATGACTGCTCAGGAAAAAACACAAGTAACCCAACCTGAGATGCAAATCGATCAATCTAAAAAATATTCTGCAATTATTAATACGACAGAAGGTAATATTACAATAGATTTAAATGCTAAAGAGACTCCAATTACAGTCAATAACTTCGTGTCTTTGGCGAAAATGGGATTTTATGATGATGTCATATTCCATCGTGTTATTAATGGTTTTATGATTCAAAGTGGTGATCCTCTTGGCAATGGAATGGGAGGTCCTGCTTATAAATTTAATGATGAGAAGTTTACTGGAGAATATACAAGAGGAACCGTTGCAATGGCGAACGCTGGTCCAAATACAAATGGTAGCCAGTTTTTTATTATGCACCAAGATAATGCTCTTCCAAAAAACTACGTAATTTTTGGAAAAGTAACTGAGGGTTTGGAAACTGTTGATAAAATTGCTACAGCTCAAGTAAAGGCAAGCGCAACGGGCGAAAGATCAACCCCCACAAATCCCGTTAAAATAACATCTGTCGAGATTATAGAAGAATAAGTTATCTATTTATTCTCAAGATATATTGAGTTTGCGACATCCCAATCTACAATAGACCAAAATGATTGAACATAGTCTGCACGTCTATTTTGGTAATTTAGGTAATATGCGTGCTCCCAAACATCTAATCCAAGAACGGGAATTTTCCCTTCCATTAGTGGACTATCTTGATTTGGAGTTGAGTAGATTTCAAGTCCATTTTTCGTTTTGACAAGCCAAGCCCAGCCACTTCCAAATCGGGACAAAGCAGATTTCGTAAATGCTTCTTTAAAGGAATCAAAGCTTCCCCATATATTCATGAGTTCTGTGGATAATTCTCCTTGAGGTTCTCCTTTCCCATTCGGGGTTAAGATCTCCCAAAAAAGTGTATGGTTTGTATGGCCTCCTGCATTATTAATAACGGCTTGTTTTTTATCTTCTGGTACCTGATTTAAGGAAGCAAGGAGGAGTTCAACAGGCATTTCAGATAAATCACTCATTCCCTCTAAAGCAGCATTCAAATTATTAATGTATGCTTGATGATGTTTTGTATAATGAATTTCCATAGTTTTTGCGTCAATTGCAGGTTCAAGATCTGCGAAATTATATTTTAATTTTGGTAAGGTATAAGGCATTGTTTTTTCCTAATTATTTAATGTATCTATTATGTGTATAACATTAAACTGAGAGACTGGCAAATATAGATGTGGATCGATAAATTATTGGAGCATAGCCAGAATTTCTGCTTCTGTCCATTCGTCCATATTAATTGAAAACTCGTAATACTGTCCTTTCGTTTCATCCTCGCCCATTTCAACTTTAGGAGTAACTTCTTGTTTGAATTGCTTACGTAGATTTTTCAGAGAAGCCGTATTATTCGAATATGTTCCTGCGGTAAGTTTTTTAATACCTGATCGCTTTGCTAATAACATCAGAGTTGCGCCAATTCGTTTTCCATATCCTTTATTCCAATTATCAGGACTAAATATCATAACTCCACGTTCGACGCTCAGGTCATCATCAACCCCAAATAAACTACCAAATCCGATTAGTTTTCGGGTATTGTCTCCATTAGGATTAGGTTCAATTATGTACGCTGGGTACAAGAAACATCTCGTTTTAGGTTGAGAAAAATATTCAACAAATTCTCTGGTTGTAACTCTGATAGTATCATCGGAAGTATATGGTGTATTCGGGTGTAAAAATCTTTGAACTGTTGGATCGCTAAATGCTCGTTCTAGGGAAAGAATAAAAGCTCTTGCTCATCTTGTGGAAGTTGAAGTTGGATACCGGATTCTTTACAAAATATACCAATCCGTAAATTATATAAAACTCTCTCTATAGCTTGTTCAGTTTCTGATGAGACAGTAGAAATTGTATCTTGTACATCTTGTATATCCATATGATTTTTTTGGAGCGGGTAGCGGGAGTCGAACCCGCGTCTTCACCTTGGAAGGGTGACATAATAGCCATTATACGATACCCGCGTGTTACACGTGCAGGTATTGGCGATAAAAAAAGATGCTTTTATTTAACTACCAACACTCGCATATATAACACTTTCTAGTTTGCACATTTTAACATAGGTTTTACATTGAATCTAGATTATCCTTGAACAATAGCGCCATGTGCCCAATTTTCGCTAATAGATGCTTGTGTAACTCTAATAAATTGGGCATTTTTATTTAATTCTTCCATATTATTGGGTCCAGAATCAGTTACCCCTGACCCTAAACCTTTATCCATTCCATTCAAAAAATCATGTACACTTCCTTTGACTGAAAATAAGATTCTATCCATTCCACATATTCTATGTAATGTTCAGTTTTATTTTAATTATATTGTTGGTATTGTCTGATCTTTTCTGTTTTGCTTGTGGATCCGTTATATGATCTATACTTTCCCCCTTTTATTTCAATTGTATCCCTAGGTGATCAATGCTTTCCGCAAATTGGCTCTTGATTGTTACTGCTTGAATATTTAAAACATTGCGTTTTAGTCTTTCTGAAAAGTTATTGGCATGGAGCGAAGTTACATGAAGGGGCAACACGTTGTACATAACTACCATCTGGGCACATTTTTACATCTTGAGTGCAAACAGACGGACTCACATCAGTTTGTTTAAAAGAATTGGATGATTTTAGAATATCGTTTACTACATTGTTAAGAGTTAACATTATTGAGATTATTACAATCACTAGGACTATAATTAAAGAGATTAAAGTCACATTTATCGTAGCGAGTATTTTATATTTTTCAAACTTTTTTTCAGTGGAGTATTTTTTGGATAAGCCAGCAGGCTTTATTTGCATATATTTAGTCTACTATAAATTTTGATCAATGTGTTAATGCTTTTGGGTTTTATATAAAGAGTGTTATGTAATTGATAAACATATGTATGGCTAGAGAGGTGTATATTTGCTCCCGCTTTTTGATCTCAATCTACTTAAGATTAATCAAAGTAAAAAAGTATATTCAATTTAAAATAATGAAAGTATTGTGATCTTCCGTAATAAGAAAATAATACAAATCCAATCAAAATTAATAAGATGTAAATTGCAATTTAAAAAAGGTCTTTTTGGTTTGCTTTAATTCTAGTCGTAAACCTGACTATTATTTGAGGATGATCATTGTGATAATCGCTGTTGATAACCATAGAATTGTCAATACGATTGGATAAGACAGTTCGGGAACAAATCCGATTACTTTAAATGTTGTGTATCTTGCAATTTGATAAATCATAATTGTTAGTGCAATATATGGGATAAATAGTAATCTTTCAAATTGCATAATTGCTATGATAAAATAATCTCGTTCTACTTACCTAAAAGTGTATCGTTAGATAAAAGCTCTGTCTTTTTATCGGGAATACACGCGAACGAAGTAAGCGGGTATCGTATAATGGCTATTATATCTCCTTGCCATGGAGAAGACACGGGTTCGACTCCCGTTACCCGCTCCACATATGAAAATCACAGTTAATGACTTAATGCAGTCAAATTACATTTACAATCTAACAGAACCAATGGGTAAAAACTTTGATCCCCGATTTAAGCCTGAACTAACTCCAAAACAAATGCTCGAGCTTGGCGTTTTCGGAGGTAAATACATGACTGATTGTAAAGATGAATTCCCTAAAGATTGGTATAAAAATGCAAAATTATGTCATGAAAAACACGATCCACATTTGAATTATTTTAAAGTAAATGCAAGTCAACCTCTACAGGTTTGGCGAGATAAAGGATGGATTTATGAAGAAGATCCAAGAGGATGGTTTCAATGGTATTGCAGATATTACATGGGAAGAAGAATTCCCGTTGAAGATGATCGTCAAATCAAAAGGTGGATGGCTTATAAAAGACACTTAGTTCAAGTAAAACTTAATTGCAAATCGGGAGATTATTTCTGCAGACAAAAGCAGAAACAAAGTTTATTACATTGGGCTTATGATAGCCGTAAACTTTAAAATAAAATCTGGTCTAAGATTACAGTAATCGAAAAGAATCCTAACCCCACGAAAATTGCCCAAATAAGTCGTTGCCTCCAAACCGGAGCTTTGACTTGATCTGGTAAAAATCTATTATTAACTGGCATTAATAATCCTGCAAATATAAACATACAGAATGCATTGATAACTGCTCCTATTACTATTAAAAATTGTGGTTGCTTAGCACCTAATGAAAGGATAATGATCCCAAATATTATTGTTACCCATACTGATGCATAGTAGATTAATGGCATTTTTGATACTTCCACCTTATCCTTGAATGCTAATGCAATATTTTCTGAAATTATTCTTGATGCGCCATCTATTACAGAAAGTTGAGTAGAAAACAACATTAATGCTGTGATTACCAGTAAAGCACTTCCTAAAAATCCTGTGTATTGATTGATTATATTTGCTTGATTGAATAAGAAATCAATATCTTTGAGATTCCCAGAGGTATGGTAAACGGAGGCATAAGCAATGGTTGCTAAGAGTAGCATTGTGAAAAGTCCCATTCCCCAAAAAACAATCAAATGCTCCTTACTTGCTATTACCCACCACTTTCTGAACTTGCCTAATTCTTCATCATTTAAATTAAAAGTAGTACCTTCTAGTTCTAGCTTTTGAGCTTTACCTGTTATTAAGCTAGTAATTTTACCTGCATAAAAGCCCATTCCATAGCCTTTTTCTTTAACATATGATGATTGTGCCAAAAGTAAATTGCCTCCTGCTCCTGAATAAGCAAAGGCTGCCAAAAAAGTCATTAGTGGAAATTTAGCATTTGGATCTATAGGTACTCCCCAATAACCATCACCTATTCCGATCATTCCCATGAAAAGAGACTCTAGATGCCTCCACTTAATAATTACTGCTGCAATAAAAATGATTACTGGTATCGCAGTTAAAATTAAAACTTTTTCGACTGATTCCACTGTTTTATAAAGCGTTGGTCCTAATGTAAGAATAAGACCCACAGTAATTAGCATGATAATTGCAACTAGTGCTATGTTTTTGATATCAAAAAAAGGAAGTACTCCTGCTGAAGCTGCAGCAAATGCTGGCCAAGACCAGGCTATTATTGTTGAAAGAATAAACCAGATTGGTAAATATTTGTTTAATCTAGCGAATCCTACGAAAATGCTTTCGCCATTTACTAATGTGTACCTTTCGATTTCCATATTCAAAAAATATTGAATGGTAATACCGATAACTGCCCCCCAGATTATTCCAAGTCCCCAGTTTGCGGCAAGATAAGGCCAAAGTATTAGTTCACCTGTTCCTAGACTCAATCCTAAGAGTATGAAACTTGGTCCGACTAATTTTATGAGTGATTTTGGTGGTTCGGGTACAGTGGCTTTCTTTAAGGGCAGTAAAGTCATACTTTTATATTACCAATTTATTGTGAGATATGAAGAACAAATAGTAATACACTTCCCCACCAGCATGCAAAAGATATTAAAAAACTTACAAATATTTTGTTTTTGAGATCTTTCGGAAGTAATTTATTATCTTGGCCATTCTTTTCTATTTCTAATAATTTTGGTGATACATAAAAAGATAAGAAGATGCCATTAAAAACTAGAGGAAAGAGAACGAAACTAAAATAGCGAAGATAGATCGAGTCATTTCCAGTAGTATATGCAAAGAATTCTGCGATAAGTAATAAAATTATACCTATCCATATCAATGGCTTTGTAATTTTATGTGCTCGAATTGTTGTTTGAGTCCAATATTCTGACTTTTGACCAAAAAAACCGAGGAAATCTATAACTGTTACTCCTCCTAATCCTACGATAAAACCAGTTATGAATAGGAAGTTATTTAGAATTATTAAGTAAGACATCTACCCAATTATATACAATTCTTCTTGACTTCGTGTTACGGCTGTATAGAGCCATCTTTTTCTATTATCGGTATCCATTTGCTTGATTTGTTCCTCAAAAAAAATTACTTTTTTTGCCTGGCTCCCTTGAGCTTTATGTACTGTTACTGCGTAACCAAAATCGAACAAGTCAGATTCGAGAGTTTTATATCTGTTCTCTCCAAAATTTAAGGGAGTTGTTGAATTAAATTGTTCTTTTAAAATATGCCCCCTATAAACTTGATTTGTATCTTCCATAAATATTTCGGCATAAAAACGTTTTTCATCTGCATTTTCTATATGTTGTATAGTTCCAAACATTCCATTATATATTCCCTTTTCGTGGTTATTTCGTAGGCAAATCACTTTGTCTCCTACTTGGGGTTCTGTGGATTCGAATCCAAGTTTCGATCTTAAAAATTTATTTAGCTTAACGCGCGTATTGTTATATCCACATAAAATTAAAGTCGAAATATCGTAGTTATTTAAGATTGTTTCCATTTTATAAGAATAATCTTCATCAGATTTTGATATTTTTTGAACCGTTTTCGAATACTCTTTTGGCAGAATTTTTCCGGAAGTTCTTGCATGTATTGAAAGTTTTATGATTGGATTTTCATCTTGTTGTCTATAAATCTTTTCAAGCTTGTAATTAGGCGAAGACATTAAGTTAAATTTACCTCTTATCGGAGGTAATTGCCCATGATCTCCCACTGCAATAATCGGAATTGAATATTCAGTAATATCTCTCCAGATTGCTTCATCAACCATTGAAGCTTCATCTATTATTATCAGATCTGCATCGATTTTATCTTTTCTTTCCCATCCAATTATTCTGTCTTTTTCATCTTCAATTGGAGTATAGATTAACCCATGAATTGTTGATGTAGTATCACTTGCAAATATTGCGTCAGAATCGTAAAGCTTATTTTTTAATACTTGTGCAGCTTTACCTGTATAAGCACAGAAAGCGACATGAATTTTGGGATGTTTTTCTTTGAGCTTTTTTCTAAAGTGACCAAGTAATGTGGTTTTGCCTGTACCAGCATAACCACCTATTGTGATGCTAAGATTTGACATATCTATCCACTGAGAATTCGTGGCATTTTCCGTCCATTTTATAAGCTCATCTACAATTTTTTGTTGATCTTGGTCAAGTTGCATTTTGAAAATAAGATCTTTCAGATATAGAATAAAATCATGATTCTTGAAATAACTACAGTAATATTACTACAAATTTGTTTTTTTACTTTTTTCTATTTTAAAGGTCCGTTTGTCTCGAAAATAATTGGTAAGCGAGTTTGCCCGACATGCTTTAGTGTTGGTTCAACTTGGCTAACCCTACTTATCGTTAAATACACAGGAATATACGATATTAATCACATGGTAATCTCGATTCTTTTTGCAGAAAGTGTTGTTGGTGTTTCTTATCTGGTAGATGAATTTTTAGCGAGATATTCTCGTATAAATATTCCAGATGCAATAATGAAATTTGGGATAGTGATATATGGAACATTAGCCGTTATGGTTTCTGCTTT
>CAZFZJ010000002.1:19552-25761 GCA_964523665.1 uncultured Candidatus Saccharibacteria bacterium | reverse complement strand
TTATGTTTTTACCGATAATTATATTTGGATTTTGGGCACTAACACCAACTAGGTAAAAATATGGATAGAAGAATAATTCCTATTTTATTTGTTACATTTGTAAACTCGATTGGTTTTTCGATTGTAATACCGATTGCACCTTTTATTATTCAGGAATATGGAGGAGGTGCGTTTTTATATGGGTTAGTATTATCTGCTTACTCTATCTGTCAATATTTAGCTGCTCCTTTTATGGGTTCTCTAAGTGATAAATATGGCAGAAGACCACTATTAATAATTAGTCATTTGGGAACGTTGCTAAGTTGGGGAATTTTTGCAATAGCTTTAAACTCTCCTGAACTTATGATAATTGGGATGAGTTTGCCTTTATGGGTGATGATCATTGCTCGAATATCTGATGGACTGACCGGCGGCAACTTGTCAGTCGCAAATGCTTATGTTGCTGATATTACCCAACCAGATGAGAGAACGAAAGCATATGGATACGTTGCCGCCGCATATGGTATTGGATTCATGATGGGCCCAATAGTTGGTTCATGTAGTTCGAATATTGGGCTTGGTTATATGGGAACTGTATACGTTGCCACCGCTATTTCATTAGTAACATTATTTACACTTGTGCTTTTCTTACCTGAATCTGCGAAACATATTAGTGTTGATAAGAATAAAAATTCTATACAAGATGAATTGAAAAAATCTTTCAGATATATATTCAGCATATTTTCTTATCCATCTGAAAGGACAGTGAAAATGTATCTTCATGAAAGAACAATAGTCGCTTTTATATTTACATTATTTACTTCAGTTTTTAGCTTATATCTGATTGATTCATTTGGGATGACTTCAAAAGGAATTGGTTATATGTTTTTAATTGTCGGTTTATTTCAAGTTGTAGATCAGGGATGGTTGGTTCCTTTACTCGCAAAAAAAATTGGAGAAGATAGAGCACTAAGACTTTCTTTATATATAATAATTGTATTTTCATTTTTAGTCCCGGTTTACTCAAATATTAGAAGCTTTTTGATAGTGGTATTCTTTATCGTTTTTGGATTCTCGATTCATTTTGCTGTATTAAAGCCAATTTTACTTAGATATACTCCTCATGAAAAACATGGTGAGATTGTTGGTGTTGAAGAATCTTTGATTGCATTCAACCAAGGTGTGGTTCCAATTGTCGCTGGTTTAATGTATACACATTTTAATAATTCGGTTTTTATGTTTGCTTCGATCCCTCTAATAATATTTATGCTTGTTCGAAGGTTTAAGTTCAATGAAACAATTAATCCTTTTGTGCGATAAGAGATATTTCAACTCTAGCGTTTTTAGGGAGTGCCTTTACAATTACTGTTTGCCTTGCCGGCTTGATATCTAAATCTCTAACAAACTGATTATACATCAAATTTAAAATCTCAAATTGATTAGTGTCAGTTAAGAATATCTCCATTTTAATAACGTCTGAAATTGAATAATTTGCAGAATCAAGAACCAATCGAAGATTTGAAAATACCTGCATTAGTTCTTTCTCAAATGTTTCACTTACCAATAAATTATTTTTTGGATTAATCCCGATTTGCCCTGATATATATAAAATATTATTGATTTCTATCGCTTGTGAATAATCTGCAACCGGAGCAGCAGAGTTGTTAGTATTAATTTGTTTTTTCATCGATTATTTTTGTTTCAATCACTTCGACAATTTTGTCGATAAGTTTGATTAGATTATCAGCTTTATATTCGTTTGGACCGCTGATTTTCACAACTATATTTGTAACTCCAGATCTATCATCTATTGGTTCTGCATGTATATATTCGATATTAAAAAGCTTTCTACGCAATAGTCCAGAAAGTTTCTCAAGGACTCCTTTTTGATTATAGACATTAATACTGAGGGTGATCATTTTTTACCTTTCAAATTAATTATCATATCTTCAAATGGGTAACCGTTAGGTACCATTGGTAATACAATTTCTTTCTTATCGCAGATATATTCAATAATCGTTGGACCTTGCATTGCTTTTGCCCATATTAATGAAGGCTTTATTTGATCTATTGTAATAACTTTTTTATAAGGAATATTATATGCTTCCGCAATCTTCTCGAAATTCGGATTAATTAATTGAGTCATAACTAATCGGTCTTCGTAAAACAGATTTTGCCATTGTTTAACCATCCCCAAGAATGAGTTATTCATAATCAGAATATTTATATTTATTTTATATTGAAAAACAGTTCCCAATTCCTGAATATTCATTTGAAATCCTCCATCTCCAGTTACAACCCAAACTTCTTCATCTGGCCTTGCAAGTTTGACTCCTATTCCTGCTGGGAGTCCAAATCCCATTGTTCCAGCCCCGCCTGAGTTGAACCATGTGTTTGGTCTTTCAAATTTGTAGAACTTTGCGGTAAACATTTGATGTTGACCAACATCGGAAACAACATTATCTTTGCCTTCGGTAAATTCAGATAGTTCATGAATAACTCGTGACATTAGTAATTCACCGTTAGGACCTGTGCCTTGTGCAAATATCTCCTCATAATTTTCACGGGATAATTCTTTTTGCTTATTTAAAAAATTCAACCATTGTTCAGCATTTAAATAGCCTTTTTGTTTACATGTATTATTATAAATATTTAAGAATTTTTTGAGATCACTTATAATTCCCAGATCAACTTTTACGTTTTTGCTAATTTCAGAAGCATCAATATCTACATGGATTACTTTCGCATTTTTTTTTTTTTTTTCTAGTTTTCCAGTGACCCGGTCATCAAATCGCATTCCAAGTGCAATAATTAGATCTGCATTCTGTATAGCTCGATTCGCCTCGATTTCTCCGTGCATTCCCATCATTCCCATAGCTAATTCGTGAGAATTTGGAAACCCTGAAACTCCATGCAGAGTTTGCGAGACTGGAATATTGTTTGACTCAGCGAATTGCAATAATTCATCGAATGCTTGGGATAAAACAATTCCATGGCCGCATAAGATTATAGGTTTTGATGATGTAGATAGTAATCTTTCAAATTTTTTTAACTGGTCTTCGGTGACGTTCGTAGATTTCGGTGTAAATTCAAATCTTGGTAATTTTGTGAAGTCTTTGCTTAGCATGATTTGTACATTTTTCGGAATATCTAAGCAAACTGGACCTGGTCTTCCCTTTGTTGCTAATTCTATACAATTTACTACTGCTTGAGGTATCTGATCAGATATTAATGGTTGTGTCGCATATTTGGTAATAGGATACATTACTCCAACCACATCACTTTCTTGAAATGCATCGGTTCCTATAACATCAGTTGCGACCTGACCACTAATTATCATGAGTGGAACATTATCCATCATAGCATCTGCAACCGCTGTGACAGTATTCATCGCGCCAGGTCCTGATGTTGTTAATACGGGTGCTAATTTGCCACTTGCTCTTGAATATCCTTGTGCTATAAATGCTGCACCCTGTTCGTGTCTCGACATAATAAATTTTAATTTGGGATGATCTGGTAATCTATCAAATGTTGGCATGATAGCCCCGCCGGTGTATCCAACTAGTAATTCAATTCCACTTATTTCAAGGGATTTTAATAGGATATCTGCTCCTGAAATATTCTTACTTGGTTTTGTGGGATGGATATGCTTTTTCTGACCTTTCATGTTGGCTTTCAAGCGTCTGATGGAAAAATCCAGCAGACAATTATTTAATAATAAGGACGACAAGTGTATTAAGAATTCGAGAGGAATGTTGCGAATTCATGTAAATAAGATGTTAGCATTTGAAAAGTGATGCGTAAATATTAAAACATTTCGTTTTCTATTAGGATAATTGTTATCAGTGATGCAGTTAAGATTTTAATCAGGATTACAAGAATAAAAGCTAGAAAGTGCCGTTCAAATGGCAAGTGGATATTCATTCTATAAAAGCTTGTAATAATTGTTTAGATTGTGAGAACTACAGTAATCCCTGTTAAAAACTTCATAGTCTTGTTTAGGTTATTAGAAATTATGTTTGTATATGATTCGCAAATATTGTCGATATACTTAAAGCTATTTTTACATAGTTCAATCAATTGAGTTGTGTTTTGTTGCATGTTTTCGATTAATTCTTCATCATCCTCAAAAGTTTTAGTGATTTACTCTATAAAAGTCTTGTAAATATTAATGAAATTGGAACAAGTGCGGCCAAAAATTCGTTTAGATTTTCTTATTTACTATAAGCTGTTTAATTCCTTGGTTTTTAATTTTCTCGATTTTATGATTTAGCGAATTTACCTTTTTGTTTATTGAACGGATTTATTTTTCAGATTGAACATTTATATTATCTAGTAAGTAAATTAAAAGTTTTGTTTTTTGCGTAGTAATTTATGTACCTTGTGCAATTAGATATCTTGTATAGATATACCGGCATTCATCAATTCGTTTATATCTAGAAAGTTCAAATTGATCCAAGGAATCTTCAACTAGACCCCTATCTAAATTAAGTTACATAACAATTTTGGCTAATTCGTCTTCTGTTGGATTTGTGATATTAATCCAAGATTAGTTTGAAAGTATTCCAATAGTGTCATATTTGGATTTCGGTGATTTTTATATAAGATTTCGATCTTAGCGGGTTTTTAATAGAGGGAACTAATGTTGGTCGGGGTGACAAGACTCGAACTTGTGACCTCTTCGTCCCAAACGAAGCGCGCTAGCCAACTGCGCTACACCCCGAATGACTAGGATATTTTATTATAAATTCAATAAATTAGCGAACAGGAACCCCAAATGTTTGTAATACACCTTTTACAGCACCCCATATAACGCCTAGAAATAGCTTTATTATGTAAAAAACACCTTGGAGTATTTTCGCAAGTACAAAGGCGAAGCGCTCTCTATATTTTCGCATCCGAACTTCTTTATCGTATTCGTTTTCTTCGTATATTGGCATAGCAAAATTATACTATAAATTTGAATTGATCATCTGTATAATGTTTCTATTCTTAATTGTGCCGCGGTGGCCTCATTCATGCGCCAGCGTGGTAAAATTACAATGTGCCGCGGTGGCGGAATGGTAGACGCGCTGGACTTAAAATCCAGTTCTCGTTTCGGGAGTGAGAGTTCGAGTCTCTCCCGCGGCACCAAATTATTGACTTCCTCCTATATATATTGCAGTTTTAAGGTAATGAAAAAGTGTTCAAAATGTAATAAAATACTTCGTGACAAAGATTTTAACTGGCATAAAACAGATGTTAAACGATCTAGTTATTGCAAGGATTGTTCAGGAAAGATAGTTCGTAGTCATTATCAGAAGCATCGAGCCAAGAAGTTTGAAAGTATTGTATTTACGCCCGTAGCCCAACGGATAAGGCACTTGTCTTCGGAACAAGAGATTGGGGGTTCGATTCCCTCCGGGCGTGCCAAATTATTCTTCTTCGGGGCGCATAGCTCAATTGGCAGAGCAACTGGCTCTTAACCAGTAGGTTACAGGTTCGACTCCTGTTGCGCTCACCATTTTTAAGATTAATGATCCAAAAGCCAGAAGATTTTCTTAATAAAAAAGCTTAAAATTCATTTATAGTTACTCAGTACTGGAACTGAGGTTAAGTGTGCTGAATAAAAGAAATTTGCTACGAAATACTGATGATTCTGTTATATTTTTCAAGATTCATCGGATTCCAATTCTTTTCTTTGAGTAAAACTACAAGGAGAAGAATTACAGTTATATTCAAAATATCGAATTGGCAATTGAAGTTCATTAGCTAAATCGATTTCCGCTTGAACCCCTTCAGAAATATGTCCAAATACCCAGAGTTCGTCACTGTGTCTAATAAGCTCATTATTGGCTCGAATTAAAGCTTTTCGGTCAATAGTATCAAGCAAAAAATAAGAGTACATCATGAATGCTGAAGTCGGTGTATATCCTTCTTCGAGAATAAATTTAATGATGTGTTCTCGTAAAAAGAAAAGTTCCTTACTCATTGCTGCAAACACGATTATCTTTTGTTTATGTATTTCATCTATCATATAACAATGATACTACTTTTCTAAATAACCATTCGACCAAATTCTCATATATTGTGTTGTTTATGATAAACGACTAATAAGCTGTGAAATCTCAATATTAATCCTGATAAATTATGATTTGAATACTGAAGAATTTATTCTTATCAAAGAATAGCTAAAATCAGAATATTCCAGTAAGTTCATTTTTTATATTACGTATATCAGAGCTAAAATG
>CAZFZJ010000002.1:14401-19538 GCA_964523665.1 uncultured Candidatus Saccharibacteria bacterium | reverse complement strand
TAATCTATAATTGTTAATATGAAAATCGATATTATTACAATATTCCCTGAAATGTTTGAAAAGATCTTTGATTATGGGATTCCTGCTCAGGCCATTAAATCAGGTGTGCTAGAAATCAATGTAATTAATCTTCGTGATTTCACAGGTAAAAGCTATAAGCAGGTCGATGATCGTCCTTTTGGAGGAGGAGTTGGAATGGTTTTGATGCCTGAACCACTTTCAAAAGCCATTGAATCAGTTAAGAACAAAAATTCCAAAGTAATAAATTTATCCCCTTCTGGGAATTTATTAAACCAAAGTCTTTCTGAAGAATTTTCGAGAGAGGCACATCTTATTATAATATGTGGTAGGTATGAAGGCATTGATCAAAGAATAATCGATATGTACGTAGATTACGAGATTTCAATTGGCGAATACGTTTTGTCAGGAGCTGAAATTCCTACAATGGTGCTTGTTGATTCAATTTCTAGATTAATCCCAGGAGCAATTAAGAATTCTGAATTTAATGAATCTGAATCGTTTTCTGACCCTAGTGATAGGACAAAATTAGATTACCCGGTATATACACGGCCAGCCGATTTTAAAGGGTTTAAGGTGCCTGAAGTTTTGCTAAATGGAAATCATAAAGAGATTGAAGCGTGGAGAGAGTCCCAAAGGAAAAGGAGATCTAGTTAATTCTGCATTTATTAAAATTTAATATTCTTCTGATACACTTAATGGGATGGTAAACGATCCACAAAAAACATTTAAAGATCTATTCCAAAAACTAAATAATAAGCAAAAAGAAGCAGTTGAGGCGATTGATGGGCCAGTGCTTGTATTGGCAGGTCCTGGAACTGGTAAAACCCAGATTCTCACAATGAGAATTGCGAATATTTTAACGCAGACCGATACTGACCCAGATTCAATATTAGCACTCACCTTTACAGATTCTGGTGTTCGGGCAATGAAAGAAAGATTAATTAGTATTATCGGAGAGGATGCCTACCATGTTAATATTTATACTTTTCATTCATTTGCATCCGATATTATTCAGTTAAATCCAGATTATTTTTTAGATAACGGAGTTCTTGAACCACTTTCTGATTTAGAACGCGTTTATATTTTCAAAGAAATATTTGATGAATTAGAAATTAAAAACATCAAGCCATTTAGTGCACCATATTTTTATTTATACACTGCAATCTCAAAGATTAAAGAACTTAAACGTGAAGGAATTTCGCCAATAGAATTTGCAAACGCGGTTAAATCTCAAACAGAAACAAAAGAATTTAAAAAATATGATATTGATAAAAATGTCGAGTTAGCGCAGGTATATGAGCTATATCAAGTAAAGCTGAAATATCACCAGCGTTATGATTTTGAGGATATGATTAATTTTGTTACTAATAAGTTTGAGACTGATCCTGAATTTTTAGCTAAGTATATCGAACGATTTCAATATTTTTTGGTAGATGAATTTCAGGATACCAATACAGCACAATCTAAATTATTATACCTGCTAAATTCTCACTGGGGTGAACAATCAAATATATTTGTGGTTGGAGATGATGATCAGTCAATTTATAGGTTTCAAGGAGCATCCACAGAGAATATCAATGAATTTCTTAGAAGATTTCCTAACGCGAAAATAATTACATTAGATAAAAACTATCGAAGTCAGCAATATATTTTAGACTCTAGCTATACATTAATTGATAAAAATAAGACGCGAATTAATAAATTGTTGGATATTAGTAAAAAACTCGAAGCCGTAAAAGAAAATAATTCTAATCAACATATAAATGTAATTGAATTCTCATCCTCATACATCGAAAGTTATTATATAGCTTCTGAAATTAAACGCTTAATAACAGAACAGAATGTAGATCCAGATGAAATCGCAGTTATTTATAGAAATAATGCTGATGCTCAATTACTTTCCGAGATCCTGACTAAATTAAATGTAAAATATCAAATTCAGGGTGGTCAAAATATCCTAGAAAACGGATTAATAATTAGATTGATGCATCTTTTTAATGTTATTTATAAAGTCAGAAATAAAGATGAGGACTTAGATTTGTTTACATTATTTAATTATGAATTTTTGGGTTTTGAACCTTTAGATGTTTTAAAATTAGCCCGTTTTGCAACAGAAAAGCAGAAAAATCTCTTTGAAATTATAGGAGATGTTGATATTGATTCTCGTGGCATCAAGCATGTACAAAAATTCCAAGATTTTATGACTAAATTGATTGGATGGAATTATGATTCGGTAAACATGACATTCATTGATTTTGTTCAAAAGATTTTAACAGAATCAGGATTTTTAAGATGGGTTTTAGATCAGCGTGATAATTATCGAAAACTCAATATTTTAAATTCGTTATTCTCAGAAATAAAGCGACTTAATCAATCTGATAAGGAATTAACATTAAAAAAATTCATTAAACATATCGAATTAATGAATGAGAATCGGATTCCAATTACTGAACAAGATCTTGAACTTGATACGAATTCAGTTCATTTAATGACAGCACATAAATCAAAAGGTTTAGAGTATGAATACGTGTTTATTCCCTATTTTGTTGATGGGAAGTGGAGTAATGTTAGATCTCGCGATTTGATCAAGTTCCCACCGTTAATCATCGAGCATATTGTTAATGATTTTATATCAACGAATGACAATCAAACTGAAGATGAACGCAGATTACTTTATGTGACATTGACTAGAGCGAAATCTACGATATATATCACATCGTCGAAATCATACATAACAAATAATTCATCTAAAGACGTTGTAATGTGTATGTATTTATCAGATATAGATGAGGGATTTATAAATCGACTCGATCAAGAAAAATTTGAATTCCAAAATGTTGAAATATTGCAAACAATTCTTGCGATGCCTGATACCATAAATTCTGTTACAGAAGATGAGAAAGTTTTTCTAAGATCTGCTCTAACCAATTTTAAATTGAGTGCTACAGCCCTAAATACTTATATAGAGTGCCCATATAAATTTAAATTAGATATTTTATTTAAAACTCCAAGGCCAAGGGAAAAGCAATTGATACTAGGAACTGCTGTACATGGCACACTTGAGGCTCTATATAAAGAAATATTGAAAGGAAATAAAATTTCTTTTGATAAAATCCCAGAAATCTTTAAAAAAAAGTTAGATTCAGAAATAATTCGAGACTCAGAATATAAGGAAATATATGATCAAGGCCTCTTTATTCTAAATAGATATGTCGAGACATACAAAGAAGAGCTACTTAATCCAACGGATAAGATTTTATTCTTAGAGAAATATTTTGGTTTTAATTTTGATATACCTAGATTAGATTCCAAAATCTTACTTCAAGGTAAGATCGATAAGACAATTCTCTTGAACGAAGAGAATCGCGAGGTGAAAATAGTTGATTATAAGACAGGAAAGCCAAAAACTAAAAACCAGATTTTAGGTAATACTAAAGATTCTGATGGGAGTTTATACCGTCAGCTATTGTTTTACAGCCTATTATCAAGTCTGAATCGAAATAATCGATATAATGTTGTAGAAATGCAGATAGATTTTATTGGAGATCGCAAGACTGAACCAGTTAGAGTCAGTTTCTCAAAACCTGATCAAAATGATATTGATGAATTAAAAGATCAAATTCGTGAAGTTTGGGCAAATATTCATGATTATAAATTTGCAAGAACCACATCCTACTCTTCTTGTTTCAAATGTAAGTATCGTCAACATTGCTGGCCAGATGGTATTCCTAGTAACATAGAAGAATGATAACTTTACAGTTTTTCGCATTATCACTATTGATTATATTTACTTCGTTAGTTATTTGCATTTTATTTTTATATATAACTCTATTATTTTTGTTTCAAAGTGAATATTATGGTGCCCCTTTTGTTGATAATAAATTGCCTGTAATTCAAAAGGCAATTGAATTATTAGAATTAAAAAATAACGACATTTTCTACGATTTAGGATCAGGTAGTGGAAATGTTATTTTATATGTAAGCAATAGATATCCCCAATTAAAACACGTAATTGGTATTGAAGCTGCATTAATACCCTATCTTGTTTCAAAATTGAGAATCTTAATCTTTGCTAAAAATCGGGAAAATCTGAAATTTATACGAGATGACATCCGAAAGACTGATATTGGTGATGCAACGAAAATATATGTTTATTTGTTCCCGAAGTTACTCAAAGAAATGACACCTAAATTGAAAAAAGTTCAAGAAAAAAATAATGCAAAAATTGTTTCAAGTGTGTTTGAAATCCCGGGTTTAAAATATAAATCAAAATGCAAGATTTACCACCCGACATTTAGGCGCGAAAAATACCTTTATATTTATTAATGAATTTTTCGCAATATACCAATAACTTTCCAGTATATGTTATAAGATAAGTTGAAAATATAATTTATAGGTTTATTAATCACGAAGTCATATGAATCAATATAATGTACTAATTCTCCGCCATATCCTATCTTAAATCGAGTAAATCCCCACCATGGGTCATTTTTGTCGTTTGTGGCTCCCCACATATCGAAAAGTTCGCATCCAAGCGCTTTGCCTAATCTAATGGCTTCCCAAGCGATTAAATTTGAACCCATTACATTTCGGTGTTCATAACTTGATCCTCCATAAGGGTAATAGAGAGTCTTTTGGTAGTTAAAAAGCATCCATGCAGCCAGTGGCTCTCCTTTATACCTACAAACTAGAATATGAGCCATATCTTTTTTTGAGTAAGTATCAAATAAATCTTGGTAATACTTTTTAGGATGAATAAAATATTTTTGCCGTTTCGATGTTTCTTGAAGTAGTTTGTAAAATGTCTCAAAACCTTTTTTATTGCTTTCTTCTTTTACCACTGCTCCTTTTCGAGAGGCTAATCTAATGTTATATCTGGTTTTTTGACTAAAAGATCCAATTAATTCTTCTTCTGTCTTTGATATATCAAGTAATACATTCCAGTGTGCAAAAGTTGATCTAGCTGAGATCTTGCAATGTGACTTAACGTCTTTCAAAATATTGATAACTTTACCCTTTTTCGCTTCATCTACTGTAATATTTGGTACGTCAAATCGTATTAAAATAACTCTTTCACTTTTTTGGCTTTTCTTGGCCTTGGAATTCGTTTTCTAAA
>CAZFZJ010000002.1:10082-14365 GCA_964523665.1 uncultured Candidatus Saccharibacteria bacterium | reverse complement strand
AACCTACGTAAAATGGTAATAATGGTAATTTATGTTTTGTAAATTGAATTTCACCGACTCGTACTGCTTTTGTTCCAAATTTCGATTTAAATTCTCCCCATAATTCAGATTGTGTTAAATGTATTTGAAGATCTTTCATTTAGGTGTATATAGATTATCACTTATTCATTGTTTTATATAGACGAATAACATCAGAAACGGTTAATTGATGTGGTCTTAAG
This sequence comes from uncultured Candidatus Saccharibacteria bacterium, assembly GCA_964523665.1. Taxonomy (GTDB): domain Bacteria; phylum Patescibacteriota; class WWE3; order 2-01-FULL-39-13; family 2-01-FULL-39-13; genus CAZFZJ01. The sequence goes on along the minus strand of CAZFZJ010000002.1, from coordinate 14,144 downwards.
TTAGAATCGATATTTGCAGTTTTGAGTTCTTCCTTCGTGAATGTTTTATTTAACATTTTCCGAGGATTCAAAAATACCCTGTGTGCGAATTTCGATAAGATTTTTGAATCCCCAAAGATCTCTCTAAATTCAGAATATCTTTTCTCGTTTCTAATAAATTTTAATGCAGTGCTATTAATTTTTGGAGGTGGATTAAAATCAGTTGAATTGAACTGTCCAACAATTTCGATATCATAGTAAAAAGTGATCAAACTCCAATAGGATAGTTCTTTATTCAATAAATATGTTGCAATTTTATCAGCAACTTCCTTTTGAATTATTAATCCAAATTTAGCAATATTTTCAGAATCATTTAAGATAATGTGAATTATTGGTGATGTAATGTAATAAGGAATGGCCCCAATTACTGTATTAAAATCTGTAGATTTAATGTCGTAATGTAGGATATTGCCGAGTTCAACTTTGGTGTTTGAAAGGTGCCCAAATTCTTTGTCGAGTTTATTCTTATAGTAAGGATCAATTTCTAAGATTAGATAACGATTATAGTCTTTTTGTGCAATGAATTGTGATATTGCACCATCTCCTCCACCTATTTCTAAAATTGAATCTTTCGGAGAAATTTCTAACGAGTCGATAAATGTCTTTGCTGACTCCTTATTTATTAAAAATAATTGTCCTAAAGCTTTTTTTTGCATAATTTACGTATTGACAAGTATTATCACTCCGCATACTATAGTGATAGTATGTCCTTAACTGCCAGACAGTGTGAAATACTAAAAGCAATTATAGAAGAGTACATTAAAAATGCACAGCCTATTGGTTCGGTAGAATTGGTTGAAACTCGTCATTTACCTATAAGTGGTGCTACCGTAAGAAATATTATGTCTGATTTGGTCAGGCAAGGTTATTTAAGTATGTTGCACGTTTCCTCTGGAAGAGTTCCAAATGAGCGTGCATATCGTTATTACATAACCGAATTAATGGATGAAGAGCCTGTAACAGTTCTAGAAGAAATCTCAATGAAGCAAAAGCTTTGGAGTGCGAGATATGAATTAGAAAGACTTTTAAAAAGTGCTACTGAGGTTCTGTCAGATATTGGCGAAAACCTAGCATTTGCATTAACTGATGATGGCTTTTCGATCTATTCTGGAACAAGTAAAATGCTTGAGCGGCCAGAATTTTACGAAATCGATGTTACAAAATCGGTATTAAGATTTGTCGATAGCTATGATCTAATGAAATCAATAGTTGAAAGCAATGCATCTTCATCAGATGTAACAATATTAATAGGAAGAGAAATCGGTTTGGCCAATATGGATTCTGTCAGTTTAACAATCGTTAAGTCAACTATCGATAACAAAGATTGTTATGTCGGATTAATAGGTCCTGCAAGAATAAATTACAACAAAATAATTCCAGTTATGAGGCATATTAAATACCTACTGGATGAAGTCGGACAAAGTATTTAGTAATTACAATGAAAAAAGAGAAAAAACATAAACCAGAAATTAAAGACACGCCTACAAAAGATAATGAAGCTGATAAGTATAAAGAAAGATACATTCGTACTTTAGCAGATTATCAAAATCTAAGTAAGCGACTTGATGAAGAAAAACGAAAATCAATCGATTTTGCGAATGAAAGTATTATGCGTGATTTGATTGGAATATTGAATGATATTGAAATTGCTCTTTCGCATATCGAGGATGATGCTATGAAAAAAATCCTCGAAAAATTATTAGTGATATTAAATAATCATGGACTAAAGGAGTTGCCAATTGTAGAAAATGAAACAGAATTTAATCCTAAGTACCATGAAGCAATTGAATCTAGAGCGGGAGCAAATAACGTAATTTTACAAGTATATCGAAAAGGATATTTATTAAATGATAAGTTAATCCAACCGGCAATCGTCGCTGTTGGTATAGGTAATAGTTAATATATTGAAAGGAAATATATGAGCAAAATATTAGGAATCGATCTAGGTACAACCAATAGTGCAATGGCTATCCTAGAAGGAGGAAACTCCAAGATTATTGAAAATTCTGAAGGGATGAGAACAACACCTTCAGTTGTGTCAATTTCAAACGGTCAATTTACTGTTGGAATTGCAGCAAAACGTCAGGCTGTTATTAATCCCAAAAATACAATTTATTCAGTAAAAAGTATAATGGGACGAAAGTTTAAAGATGCTGAAGTTCAAAAAATCCTGAAAGAAGTTCCATACACTATCAAAGAAGGTAAAAATGGAATGGCTGTAGTTGAAGTCGATGGTAAAGAATACACTCCACAAGAAATTTCAGCTCAGGTTTTAAGAAAACTCAAAACTGATGCAGAGAAATATTTAGGAGAAACTATATCAAAAGCAGTGATTACTGTTCCAGCTTACTTTAATGATGCACAGCGAAATGCGACAAAAGAAGCAGGGAAAATTGCAGGATTAGAAGTAGAGAGAATTATAAATGAGCCTACCGCTGCTTCTCTAGCCTATGGTTTAGATAAGAAATCAAATGAAGTGATAGCTGTTTACGATTTAGGCGGAGGTACTTTTGATATTTCTATTCTTGAAATTGGTGATGGTGTATTTGAAGTAAAAGCTACAAATGGAAATACATTATTAGGCGGGGATGATTTCGATAAAGCCGTTATTAATTGGTTGATTGAAGAATTTAAAAAAGATTCTGGAATAGATATTTCTAACGATAAGCAAGCAATGCAGAGACTCAAAGACGCTGCAGAAAAAGCAAAAATCGAATTGAGTAGTGTCGAAAGTACCGAGATTAGCATTCCATTTATTACAGCTGATCAAACTGGACCTAAACATTTGAATGTATCACTTTCCAAGGCCAAATACGAACAGCTCGTTGGTGATTTAATTGAGCAAACTTTTGGTCCGGTTGAGCAGTCGTTAAAAGATGCTGGGATTACGACAGATAAAATTAATGAGGTTGTACTTGTTGGAGGAATGACTCGAACGCCAAAAATTGTTGAAAAAGTTAAAGCGTTTTTTGGAAAAACTCCACATCAAGGAGTTAATCCTGACGAAGTTGTAGCTATAGGTGCTGCTATTCAAGGTGGAGTCTTAACTGGTGATGTTAAAGATGTTGTATTACTAGATGTAACCCCACTAACTCTTGGAATTGAGACTTTAGGTGGAGTAATGACACCATTAATTAAACGAAACACAACAGTACCTACAACTGCATCAGAGGTATTTAGTACTGCTGCAGATAATCAAACAAGCGTTCAAATACATGTATTACAAGGTGAAAGAGAAATGGCTTCAGACAATAAATCGCTTGGGAATTTTATATTAGATGGAATTCCTCCTTCACCAAGGGGTGTTCCTCAGATTGAAGTAAAATTTGATATTGATTCTAATGGAATTTTAAATGTAACAGCTAAAGACAAAGCCTCAGGAAAAGAGCAAAAAATTACTATTCAAGGAAGCACTGGTTTATCAGATGAAGAGGTCGAGCGAATGGTAAAAGAAGCTGAAAGTCATAAATCAGAAGACGAAAAGAAAAGGAAATTGGTTGAAGCTAAAAACGTTGCTGAAAATGTAATTTATACAGTAGAAAAATCATTGAATGAATATAAAGAGAAGATTCCTGAAGACAAAAAAGCTTCGATTCAGAAAGCTTCTGATGAACTAAAAGAACTTATAAAAACATCTTCAGAATCTGAGCAAGTTAAGACCAAAACAGATGAATTAAGCAAATTATTGCAAGAGATCGGAACATATATGTATGGTCAAAACTCACAGGCTGATAGTCAAGCTGCTAAAGAGAATTCACAAACAGATCAGGACGGAGATCAAAAAACGAATCCTAATAAGGATAAAAAATCCCCTGATGGTGAAATAGTCGAAGGAGAAATTTCATAAGTTATGTACACGGATTATTATGCCATTCTCGGTGTTAGCAAAACCGCAACTGAAGCAGAAATTAAATCGGCTTATAGAAAGCTTGCACGAGAATGGCATCCTGATGTGGCTAAAGACAAACCTGATGCAGAAGAGCGCTTTAAAGAAATTAATGAAGCATATCAAGTACTTGGTGA
>CAZFZJ010000002.1:3041-10072 GCA_964523665.1 uncultured Candidatus Saccharibacteria bacterium | reverse complement strand
CGTAAAACGAAAACAATACGATCAATTAGGTCATAACGCTTTTAAGCAAGGGTTTGGTAGTGCTGCGGGTGCTGGTCAAGGTGCTGGTTTTAATCCATTCGAAGGTATGGGAGGCTCTGGTTTTGGACCATTTACATGGTCTTATCAATCTGGGGGGGATCAGGACTTTCAAGATCCTTTTGATATATTCGAACAGGTATTTGGATTTAGGGGTTTTGGTGGAAGCCGTAAAGGCAGAAATTTACGCTACACAATGTCTATTGATTTTGTAGATGCAGTCAAGGGATATGAGAAAGTTGTTGAAGTTAATGGACATAAACTAAAAGTTAAAACTCCACCTGGAGTCTATGATGGAACTACAATAAAATATGTCGGGAAGGGAGAAAAATCTCAGCATGGGGGAGATGACGGTGATCTATTAATTACAATCCATATAAACCCTCATAATAAATTTGCTAGACGAGAAGATGACTTACTCTCAAATGAGAGTATATCTCTAAAAGATGCAGCAATAGGAGGTAAAATTGACATCGAAATTGTTGATCCCAATTCAAAATCAGGCTTTTCTAAAAAACGACTGAAAATACCGCCTGGTACTCAATCAGGAACGATTTTTAGAGTTAAAGGTTTTGGAATGCCTAACCCAAAAGGATATGGGAGAGGTGATTTGTATGTAACTGTACATGTTGAAATACCTAAGAAACTCACTAAACAACAAAAAGAAGCTCTGATAGAATACTTTTAATGATTAATCAAGAAATAGCCGATATATTCGATAAAATGGCCTCTTATATTGATTTAATGGGAGGTAAAAATGCATTCTTCAAATCACGAGCCTTTCGCAAAGCATCAGAAGTAGTAGCTTCCTTACCTATCGATCTTGATAATGAAAAATTCGTAAAACATCCACAGATGCTTGTTGCAATCGAAGGCATTGGTAATTCGATTGCAAATCATATTGTTGAGTATATTCAATATCGAAAAATTGAAGATTATGAAAGATTTAAAGAAGAGTGCCCAGTTGATTTAGAAGGTTTATCTCAAGTACAGGGTTTAGGCCCCAAAAAGATTCTCAAATTATATAAAATGCTGGGTATAAAAAATATCGATGAGTTAAAAGAGGCCGCCGAATCCGACAAAATTTCTCAATTAGACGGTTTCGGCGAAAAATCCCAACAAAATATTCTAGAAAGTATTTCCTTTGCAATTACTAATAAAGACCGAAAACCTTACTTTTTAGTAGAGCCAATAGTTAAAGAATACATTGACTATATGAAATCCGATCCGAATTTAAAGAAAATCGATGTATTAGGATCCTTCAGACGTCGAAAAGATATGATTGGTGATATTGATTTTCTTGTAATTTCAGATAATCCATCTAAAACAATGGAACATTTTAGAAATTTTAAGAATATCGAAAAAATTCTCGGAAGCGGAGATACAAAGAGCTCTGTGTGGCTTAGTAGTAAGATACAAGCTGATATTCGAGTTGTTCCAGAAGACTCTTGGGGAGCGGCAAGTCAATATTTCACAGGAAATAAAGATCATAATGTGAAGCTTAGAAATATTGCGATTAGTAAAGGCTTTAAACTATCTGAATATAGTCTTTCGAACCGTAAAACGAATGAGGTTATTGAAAGCAAGTCAGAAGAGCAAATCTATGAAAAGATAGGCCTACAATACGTTATACCCGAACTACGAGAGAACAATGGTGAAGTTGAATTAGCTATCAAAAATAACTTACCACAGGTAGTAGAAAACAGTGATATCACAGGAGATTTACACACGCATACAACGTATAGTGACGGTACAAGCTCAATAATTGATATGGTTAATGCTGCAAAATCTAAAGGATACGAATATATTGGTATCTCTGATCATCTCGGATTGACAATTGCCGGAGGTATCCCTAAAGATCAATTCAAGACTTATTTATCTGCGCTTCGTAATGCAGATTCAGATATAGATGGGATTAAAATTTATGCTGGAGCTGAGTGTGAAGTTAACAAAGAAGGAGAATATGTTTATCCTGAAGAATTATTAGCAGAACTAGACTACGTTATTGCTGGAGTTCATTTAGCTACAAAAATGGATCCAGATGCTATGACCAAACGACTTGAGAAAATTATAAAAAATCCACTTACAAAAATTATTGCGCACCCAACTGGCAGAATTTTAGGCCAAAGGCCATCATACGAATATGATTATGAATATATCTTTGAATTATGTGCTAAGCAGAATGTAATACTTGAGATCAATTCGGATCCGCACCGTCTTGATTTAAATGACAGTTTGGTTAGAACGGCCTTGAAATTTAATTGTAAAATTGCAATAAATACAGATGCACATTCTATTGAAGCTCTGGATAATATTAGGTATGGTGTTAATATAGCAAGAAGAGGATGGCTAACTCCAAGAAACTTATTCAAGCCTTCCTTCTAATTTATCTGCTCCAGTAATTTATGATTCTTAAGACTATTTTAATAATTCTCATGTGCGAGCTTGTCGTTTTATATACTCAAGCATCGTTATTCACTAAACATAATGTATTTGCACAATCAAGTGTAACCAATATAATTTCTTTCGGTTACACTCAAAATCCCACTCAAAATCAATATAGTTTGCCTCATGCAGAAAGACCAACTTATATCAGTATTCCTAATGCTGGAATAAGAGCTCCAATTGATAACGGCTATATTAAAAAGGATGGTATCTGGAAGGTATACATGGATAGATTATCTTACGCCGAAGGGTTGAGTGATATTAATAATATCTTTAGCAATATAGCCGTATATGGACATGCTACTGATGAATTATTAGGAAACCTATATAAAGTAAAAAAAGGCGACAAGATTTACGTATTCGGATATGATTTTGCTTATACTTATAAAGTCTTATCAATCGAAAGGATATTCCCTGATGAACCTGATAAATTATTATCTTTTGGTGATACAAATTTAAGTATATTTACATGTGACGGTGAAACTGATGAACAAAGACTTTTGGTCAAATCGAAGTTGATTAATTACGAAAAATTATCTCAAAAGGAGGTGCTTTAAAATATGCAATTAAATGATTCAACAAAAACAGTTGGTGCCTTAATAGCCGTATTGTTAATCCCTTTAGCAATAATTGGATGGAATTTTTATACATCGCAAAACAGTTCAGTTGATGAAAAACAATTAACAGTTGAGGAAAAGAATACAACAGATAATAATGGTATTGATATTAATATGGATATAAGTGGTTCTGACAGTAATTCTGGAGAAGAGTCTAAAGTATTAGGGGAACAATCAAATAAAACAGTACAAAATAATGGTAATCAGCAAAACTCAGACCAAACAAATAATGTAATTGGAGGAGTAAAATCACTTCCGAATACTAGCCGACACCCTACTCCCGATATCGATTAAAAATTTAAATTCCTGCCCATCGGATTTAGGTTGTCTTTTCTTTCTCTTTGACTGATTCCATTGCTTTTTCAACTTCTTCTAAATTGCATCTTCTCTTCGGTTCAGTTCCTTTAACGTAAATCCTTTTAATGTTTGCACATCCATCACAAGCCAAAGTATTAGTATATGGGCAAACTAGTACCTCTTGCATATTATCTGGCATAGATAATTTTTCTGGAACATATCGAGTTTTTATAATATAGTCAAATGAATCTCTCCAAAGTTTAGAAGCGCTCGAATAACCAGAGGCAATATTTTTCATTTGAGTGCCGTCATTGTTCCCAATCCATGTTAAAACCATAAAATTATTTGTATATCCTATTGCCCAGTTATCTTTTATATTTTGTGTCGTACCTGTTTTTACCGCTACTTGTTTTTCTTTAATACCAAGGTTATTTGAGTATCCAAAAGCACTAACCCTTGCATTATTATCAGATAATATATTACTTATATAATAAGATGTGGATGGAGAGATAATGCGTTTTCTTTCACAATTATCAAATCCGAATATCTCACTTTGTTGGTAATTAGAGGATATTATTCGATGCGTAAACAAGGACTCTTCTTCAGCTGATAATTTTGCGCAGTTATTATTCTAGACGATTTTCCCATATCGATCATAAATTCTAATGATTGGATCGACATCTACTCGATATCCACCATTTGGAAACATACTGTATGCAGTAGCCATATCTACCATTTTGACCTCACCACCTCCTAAAGTAATTGCTAATCCGAATCTATTGCGATCACTAAAAGAAGTAATTCCTGCTGAAGTAGCAAAATCGATAAAATTCCCTACCCCTATTTTATCCAAGAGCTTAACAGCAGGTATGTTATATGAGTTAGCAAGAGCGGTTTTAAGGGTTACACGGCCGTGATACCTACCATCATAATTTTCTGGAGTATATGGCTTTTCATTTGGAATCAAAAATGAAATTGGTGTATCATCAATCATGTCAAAAGGAGAATATCCATTTTCAAAAGCTAACGCATAAGTCAGAGGTTTTATTGAAGAACCCGGTTGTCTAAGAGATGTAGTTACATTCACTTGCCCATCATTTTTGTCATCCCAATAATTTACACTACCGACCATTGCTAGAATTTCTCCCGTAGCTGGGTTAGTTACAAGCCCTGCTCCATTTGTTACATTATATCTTTTAGACATTTCTGTTACATTATTTGCAATAATGAGTTGCATCTGGTTCTGTAGATCCATATCGATCGTAGTAAACACCTCTAAACCGCCTTGAGCTATCATTTGTTGTCCGTATTTTTTTTCAAGTTTCGATATTACATAATTAACAAAATGTGGTGCCTTGATGATTTCACCTTTAGAAGCAAAACTTAGGTCTTGATTGTAAATTTCATCAGACTGTACTTTTGTTAAATATCCAGCGCTAACCATTAAATTTAAAACGTCGCGTTGTCTTGCTTTACCGATTGATAAATCGTTCGTCAATGGCGAATAATTTGATGGTGATGCCGGTAGACCTGCTAAGAATGAAGCCTCAGCTGTATTTAATTCGCCAAGATCCTTTCCAAAATATTTTCTCGCAGCAGATTTAATTCCATAAGAAGTTCCTCCATATGAGATTTTATTTAAATACATTTCAAGAATTTGATCTTTAGTAAATCTACGTTCCATTTCGATTGCCAGCACTGCTTCTTTTATTTTTCTTGTAAAAGTTCGTTCAGAGGTTAAAAGAGTATTTTTAACTAATTGTTGTGTAATTGTTGAACCGCCTTGTAAGTCTTCTTCAAAGTAGTTCTTTTTAGCTGCTCTAACGATTCCTTTTAAAGATAGACCGAAGTGATCGTAAAAATCAGCATCTTCAGAGGCGATAGTAGCTTGTTTAACAACTTCAGGTATTTCTGCAATTTTTATAAAATATCTGTCTTCATCCTGATATGTTCTGTATAATAGATTGCCTTTTCTATCATAAATATGTGTTGTTTGCTTTGGATCAAAATATTGTAATGAGTTAACATCGGGTAATTCATCAAGTATTGAAAGATAAAATGCAAAAAAAACAAATCCAAAAGTAAAGATAATTAATAAGGTAATTGTAGTAAATGAAAATGGTTTAAATTTAAATTCGAGTGAAGTTAACCAACTAATTATTTTCCAAATTGCAAACAATGGGAAAAATACGAATATCAATAGAGTTTTTATAGGACCTCGTGTCTTTTTTTGATGTTCAATTAAGTTGTGATATGTTCTTTTCGATTTCTTTGAAATGTTTTGAATATTTTGAGACATAATACTGTGAGACCTAAACTTCAGCTTTGGTTTGTTAACTCGCATTATAGGGATTCTTATATGAATACTACTCCCTTTTTTATATATTTTATTAATGTATCGTAACCCTAATTCTAACGTTTGTTTAGTGTACTGAATAATTGATCTGAGAATTGTGAAGTAAAAAAAGAGAACATAAAAGATTATGCTAAATGCATAGATGGATACTACACTAATGGTTTTTATATAGGTTGCATATTTTATTCTAATTTGATTGGACTTCCCTGCATCCATAATACGTGGAATTACAATACCACAGAAAATATACTGTGGATCATATTTTTTAATGTACTAATTTAAATCTAACTTTAACTACAATTTTATTTATTTAGAATTTATTGTCTATAGGGTTTATAGTGTCAAAGTGTGATATCCCCATAGATGTCTTAACTATGGGGTTTAATTGAGTAAATACATACTGTACTGTAAAAATACCCTAAATCTTATATAATATCCTTTGTACTTAAATCCATTGCCGGATCGTCTAACGGTAGGACAGCGGCCTTTGAAGCCGTCAATCTTGGTTCGAGTCCAAGTCCGGCAGCCAGTAAATTGCTAACTTATTTTTGGATGTAGAGAAAACTTCTGGTCTAAATCCTAAACTTTTTTCTTTTTACTTCAGATTTTTTAACGCTTTGATAAATAATCTGATACCATACCATGTCAATATCCAATGATAATTCAGAAAAATTATAGCCATCTGAAGTCGCAGTATGATAGCGGCTATAAAAACTTTGTCATCTTTAACAGCTGTTATATACTAACAGCTCTATAACCTTTACCGCCAATTCCATAAGTCCTTATGCCAATAAAAGAAAGTGATTTACCTAAAGAAGTGCTATTCTGTCCTTTCTGATAATTATATAACAAATGTGAGCGAATTGGTTCAAAAGTTTCCGATACACAACCGCAACTAGTAATCATAGTTTTTGGTCAAACTTAATAAGATACTAATCGCTAGCAAATCAGCATTTTTTCAGAAAAATCTTTTAATTTAATCTTATTAATTCATAAATTAAGGAGGTGATTCTAATGAGAAATAGTATATTTATTACAGTTATAGCATTAGGGACAATTATTTGGGCAGGGTTAGTAATGGTACCTAAAGCTTCAGCAGCATATACATCTAATTACCCGCCATTATTGCAACAAGTAATGCAAAAGTTGGGATTAAAAGATTCTGAGGTTGAACCAATTGTCATTCAATATAGAAATGAGAGGCAAGAAAACTTAAAAAATAGAGTAAGAGATTTAGTATCACAAGGCAAACTAACGCA
>CAZFZJ010000002.1:0-2891 GCA_964523665.1 uncultured Candidatus Saccharibacteria bacterium | reverse complement strand
GTTCAATGATAATGGTATTGATGAATCACTAATGAGGTTTGGAAGAATGAAAGAAAAAGGATTTGGCGGACATTGTGGAATGGGAATGAGAGGTGGATGGGACGACTAAATTAAATAGTCTGAGAGAACATGCGAAGCTCGGATACAATCCGAGCTTCGCCACTTTAAATTAAAAACTCAATTTAATTTTCATCCTCGAGTTCTTCTAAAACAGATAATTTTTCGTTAATGATGTATTTTATTTTATACGAACCTAATTCCTCGAAATTTTCAGGAGTTAGATTTTCAATTTTTGCAAGATATTCTTCGGGAGAGATCTTTCTATCAGCATCAATTTTGTCACCTGAAAGAGCAAAAACAAAACATTCTTCTAAATCAGTGAAATAGCTTACTAATCCTCTTCTAATAGCGAATGTATAAATTTCTTTACCTTTTTCGATTTGAACCACGCTATACAAAATGCTTCCCGTTAGGTTAGATCTTCCGTCCATCAATTCAATTTGACCTTCTTCTGTCGTTAGAATTACGTTATCTGCATCATCTTCGTATAAGGTTTTCTCTGGAGTGAGAAGCTTAAATTTAAACATAAATAATTATTTTTCTGCTTTATATCTATCTAAAACATCTTTTATTCCACCCGCCATATAAAAATACTGTTCAGGAATATCATCGTGTTTCCCATTGATAATTTGTTCAAGACTATCTAGTGCATCATCCTTTGATATAAATTTACCTTTAACACCAGTAAATTGTTCGGCAACCTGAAACGGCTGTGATAAGAACTTCTGTATCTTTCTCGCTCTAATAACCGTAGCTTTATCTTCCTCTGTTAGTTCATCCATACCTAAAATTGCAATGATATCTTGCAATTCTTTGTATCTTTGTAAAATCTTTTTAACTCCGAGTGCAATATCATAGTGTCTTTGACCAATGATTTCTGGTCTTAAAGCATTTGATTTTGAATCGAGTGGATCAACTGCTGGATAAATACCTATTGATGCAAGTGACCTTGAAAGTACTACAGTTGCATCTAAATGCGCAAAAGTTGTTGCCGGAGCAGGATCTGTAATATCATCTGCGGGGACGTAAACTGCTTGTATAGAGGTAATCGATCCATTCTTAGTTGATGTAATTCTTTCCTGTAATTTAGCCATATCGGTAGCTAAAGTTGGCTGATACCCAACCGCTGATGGCATTCTTCCAAGTAATGCTGATACCTCTGCTCCTGCTTGTGTAAATCTAAAAATATTATCAACAAACATTAAAATATCTTTGCCTTCATCTCTAAATTTTTCTGCCATTGTAAGTCCTGTTAACGCAACTCTCATTCTAGCTCCTGGTGGTTCATTCATTTGACCAAAAACCATAGCTAAACTATCAATAACTTTTGCGTGAGTCATCTCACTTATTAATTCTGCACCTTCCCTTGTTCTTTCACCTACTCCTGCAAATACAGAATAACCACCGTGTTTTTTAGCCACATTATTAATTAATTCTTGCATGAGAACAGTTTTACCAACTCCAGCTCCTCCAAACATTGCAATTTTCCCTCCTTTAATAAAAGGACACAGAACATCTACAACTTTTAAACCTGTTTCAAAAATCTCAACCTCGGATCTTTGTTCTGTAAAACTTGGCGGAACACTATGAATTGGTCGCATTTCAACATTTTTTGTATCAAATTCTTTATCATCAATAGGATCACCTATAACATTAAATACTCTTCCCAAAACTTTATCTCCAACAGGAATAGTAATCGGTGCATCTTTATCGATAACATTTTGCCCAACTGCCAAGCCATCCGTGGATGTCATAGAGATTGTTCGTACTGTATTGTTTCCAATATGTGCTTGAACTTCTAAAATAACTTTGGTTTCAGTATCCTGAACCTCTAGAGCATTTAAGATCTCAGGTAATTTATCGTTGAATTCAACATCTACAACAACTCCATTGACAGAAGAAATTTGACCTATATTTTGTGTTTTAGTGTTTTTCATAAATTAGCTTCCATTAATTACTTCAATAATTTGCTGAGTGATAACAGCTTGTCGTTCTGAATTATATTCGATTGTAAGATTATCAATAATTTCATTTGCTGATTTAGTTGCATTTTGCATTGCTACCATTCTTGATAAATATTCAGCCGCTTTTAAAGAATAAAATCCGCTATATATCAAAGTATGAATTAATATATCCATAGCAATTTCGGCTACTTGTTCCTCAGATGGTTCAAACTCAAACGTGAATTCTTCTCGAAGATCTTGGTTTTCTGGTACTAATGGCAAAACCTGTTTTAATACAGGATAAAAAACAGATCGTGAAGCAAACTGAGGGATTACCATGTATATATGGGAATACTGTTTAGTATTCCAGTGTACCAAAATTTTATCGACTAAATCGAGAATATCAAGATGATCTGGTTTTTCAATTAAATTATCAAAAGAGTCTAAAACGTTATATTTTCTTCGTTTTGAATAATCCGTACCCTTTTTACCGATCACAATAACATTTTTATTTTTAGCCGTAGTCCATTCTTTAGAGTCAATCATAGTTTTTATGATTTTATTATTCATTCCACCGCATAAACCTTTATCAGATGTATACAAGATGAATATTGGATTATATTCTATTTCGTCACGATCCTGCTGAGTGTAAGATAAGTTAATCATGCGAATCTTTTTGTTAAATTCAATTGCAAATTTTTCTAATCCTTCTGATTTGTTTTGAAAATACTTTACCTTACTTGATGCAACTAATTCCATCGCTTTTGTAATTTTTTTAGTCTTTTTAGTAACTGTTATTTTATCTTTTAAGTTAAGTAATTTCCCTGACATTTATTTAAAAAACGATTTCATTAAAATATTTAACTCATTTTCGATTTCTTCGGTGAG
>CAZFZJ010000001.1:43506-50292 GCA_964523665.1 uncultured Candidatus Saccharibacteria bacterium | reverse complement strand
AAAAATAGAGGACTATTATGAAAAAAGTGATGAGTTCGATGAAATGGAATTTAATGTTAATGAGATTGCCAGATTATCAGGTGTAACAATTGAAGCCGAGGAAGCTTCATCACTATTAATAAGACTCGGATTCGATGTTATCGAACACAAGGAAGCAATTGGAGTTGATAAAGACATTCTTACAGTAAGAACTCCTAAATGGAGAACTGACATAAATACCGAAGCAGATTTAGTCGAAGAAGTCCTAAGACTTTGGGGATACGAAAATATACCATTTACTCCATTTCAATCGAGAATACCCGATTTTGGAACACCACATGATCTTTTATTAGAAGATTTTCTTAAAGATCAATTGGTTGCTTTGGGATTGTATGAACAAGTCTTATCACCCTTTGTTAAAAAAGATTTGGATAATGAAAAACAAATTATACTTGAGAATGCTCTAAACAGTGAGAATGAAGCACTAAGAACAACAATTAGGGAATCTTTAGTTCCAATAGCAGAGTATTATACTAAAGCAGGAAAAAAATCTTTCGGAATATTTGAATCAGGCAAAATTTATACAAAAGTAAAAGAGGGAGAATATTCTGAGGAAAAAAGAATTGAAGCCCTTTATACTAATTGCGAATTCAACACTAAGATTAAACCTGATTTTGTAAATATCCTAAATAAATTAGGACTAAACGACAACAATTTAACTTGGAGAAAAGAAAAGAATTCACTTAAATATCAATATAGCGGAAAAACAGTTGCAGAACTTTATGTTGACGGTTATCAATTTCTAATAGAAAAAATAAGTGAAATTGTTAATGTATACGACTTACCAAAATTAAATATTAAAACATCTCTGACTCAACAGATTGTCGAAGACATCACATTGCTAGTCCCCTCGAAAGAATTATTAGGAAAAATTTCTCAATCAATTAGTGGCATAAGCGAATATGTCAAAAAGGTAGAGATTAAGGATATTTTCGCAGATAATGCAAAATCTGATATAAAATCCGTCACTTTTGAAGTACTACTTGAAGATATAAATAAAAAATTGACTCGAGAAAAGGTAGAAAAGATCAAAGATCAAATCTTAAGCGAATTAAAAAAGATTAAGGTTGAGCTGAAATCAAAGAAATAAATCCTTAAACCTTAATCGTCATCTCCACAGTTATCCAAATCAAATCTTGAGGGTTTTTTATCTTTCTCAAATTCAGGCCCCATATGTATAAAGAGTTCGTCTTCATCATCCTTATACTTATTCTCAATCCATGAATCTACAAATTTTTGCCACTCAGGCTTTTCAGCGGTAAATTTTACATAAACTTTATCTTTAATTTCATCATTCTTGCATATCTTAACTCTGGTAAACATTTCCGATTTTGCTTTTGGTTCAGTTCCCTTAATAAAATATTCGACACGTCGTTCTTCTTTATCTTCATATGGAACCATCCCAGAGAGAGTTCCAACAAAGGCTTCTGTAACATTTTCAGGTTTGGGGAATTCTTTATTCGGATGATCTTTAATATATTCGTTAATCGCACGATTCCAAATTGGAGCGGCACCAGTTAAACCAGAGGCCAGTCTATCATTCATTGATGTTCCATCATTGTTACCTACCCATACTCCAATTGTGATCTCAGGGGTAAATCCCACTGTCCAGTTATCTTTTAAATCATTCGACGTCCCTGTTTTCACAGCTACTTTATTATTGGGGATATATAACTGTGACCTTGTTCCAAATGCTGGGGCTCTGGCATTATTATCAGAGAGTATGTCCGTAATAATAAAGGCTAATCCTTCATCTACAACTCTTACACCCTTTGTATCAAAATATTGATCAATAACATTCCCTTTATAATCTTTGACTTCTAAGATAGGAGAAACATCCTTTGCAACTCCGCCTGCAGCAAGTGAGGCATATCCATTGGCTAAATCTAATAATTCAACTTCTCCTCCACCAAGTGTTAAAGCCAGACCGTGCTTACTTGGATCATATTGAAGCGATTTGACACCTAGATTATTAGCCAGATCTACCATTGTCTGAATACCAACTAGATCTAGCATTTTTACAGCGGTTACATTAACTGAGTTTGCCAAGGCAAATCTAACCTGTATTGGACCTCGAAATCCCCATCCACCATAGTTTTTTGGGGAATATGGTTTCAAACCCTCACCCCTATCAAAATCGGTATATACATCATACATTACTGTAGATGCTGTGTAACCTTTCATAAGTCCAGCCAAGTAGGTTATTGGTTTTAATGTCGAGCCTGGTTGACGCCTTGCAACGACAACATTTACCTGACCATCATATTCATCTGAAAAATAATCTTTAGAACCGACCATGGCTAAGATCTGTCTAGTTTTTGGATCTATTGCAACTAAAGCACCATTACCAACCCCTAGAGAAGCGGCCTTTTCGACTTCTTCTTTTACAATTTGCTCGTATTTTTCTTGAAGACTTAAATCTATTGTAGTAACAACATTAAGACCTCGGTTTTGAATGTAATTCTCTCCATATCTATCCTGAAGAATATTTAATACATACATTACAAAATGAGGTGCCTTTAATACTCCTTTGATCTTTGCGAATTCAATATTGTAATTAAGAGCATCCTTATATTCTTGATCTGATAACGTTTTTCTTTCACCATTTCGATTAACCCAACCTCGTTCGTGCATAAGCTTCAACACATATTTTTGTCGATTTATTGCTGCTTCTGGATTGATAAAAGGGGAATAATAGCTGGGTCTCTGTGGTAAACCAGCCAATAAAGCAGCTTCAGCTAGATTTAATTCATTTGCACCTTTTCCAAAATAAGTTTTTGATGCAGCCTCAACTCCCCACGTTGTACCACCATATGGAACTTCGTTCAAATACATCTGTAAAATCTGATCCTTTGTATATGCTCTTTCTATCTGGAGTGCCAACACGACATCTTTAATTTTTCTAGTTAAAGTTCTATCTTGGGTAAGTAGTGCTGTTTTTGCAACTTGTTGAGTAAGTGTAGACCCACCTTGTAAAGAAGAAGACGTTAGGTTGATGAATAAACTTCGAATAATTCCAAAAGGATCGATCCCTTCATGAACATAAAAATCTGCATCTTCCGCTGCAAGTGTTGCATCTAAAATATAAGGAGAAACTTCATCAATATTTATAATCGTTCGGTTCTTATCATTAAATACCGAATATAGAAGCTCTCCGTTTCTATCAAAAATTTTTGTAGATTGTTCAATTGGACGATTCGTTAATTTTGTAGGTGAGGGAAGTGTACTAGAAAAAGCGATAAATACACCAATACCTAAAAGACCAGCACAAATAGAACCTAAAAAGCCTATGCCTGATAATACGGCAGCCCAATATAAAAGTCTTGAAGAGAGGTCTTTTTTGCGACTAAACTTAGGTTTATTTTTCTTTGTCACTTGATTAATTACTTTCCTCATTACTTGTCCTTTTCCTACGAATTCTACCATATAAAATGTGGTAATTCGCTAAAGTTGGGGTTGGAATATATGCTAATAACGTAATATAATTACATAGTTATATCCAGGGGTGGCGGAGTGGCCAATCGCACCTGACTGTAAATCAGGCGGGTTTATCCCTACGTAAGTTCGAATCTTACCCCCTGGACCACTTCCATTTTTGATATACTTTTTTTATGAATTCTTCTGCCCGAAAATTTTACGCATTTGCCTATTGGAAAATTGTATTGGTCTGGACAGCCTTAATTGTCGTAGGAACCGCTGGTTTCATTCTTTATAATTCAGGCTTTGTACCCAAAGTTCCTTCGGTAAACATCTCTGCTCATACAGACGAAACTAGAATGACTCAAGATAACCCAGATTCTGAAGGTATAGATGAGGATGATTTTATCGGCATAATAGATGATTCTTCGGCTTTAAATACGTCCGCTAAGGAGAATGCCGCATTAATAAAGCAAAAGGAGCAAAAAAGCCCTGAAGATACCACTTCAAATTTTAATATTTTAATATTAGGAATTGATCGTAGATATGCTTCCCAAACCAATTGGAGATCTGATGTAATTCAGTTAATTACCTTATCACCAGATAGAAAGCACGCAGTCGTAACACATATCCCACGAGATGTATGGGCAGGAAACTATAAAATTAATGCTGTATATAACCTACAAGGTCCAGATGCCATAAAAGATGAAGTAAACAAGTTAACGGGACAAAGACCAGACCGAATTATCAGAGTTGATTTTGACGCGTTCGTATATGCCGTTGATTCTGCAAATGGAGTCACAATTGATAATCCTACCGAATTTACCGATTCAGAGTATCCAGATGATAGAAATGGAGGAGATGGTTTAATAACTGTGACTTTTGATAAAGGTAAACAGGTTATGGATGGAGAACGGGCCTTAATCTACGTTAGGTCGCGTAAAGGGAATAATGGAGAAGGTAGTGATTATGCTAGGGGATTAAGACAACAACTTGTAATGAAAGCAATTGTTGAAGATTTTTTCAAACCAGGAAACCTATTCACACCAAAAACAGCTGAAACACTTTATAAAATCGCAACCGAAAAAGTTTATACAGATTTAAATCTGCGAGACACTCAAATCTTATTTGAAGTCATGAAAAATTATAAAGATATTGATGTGAAAACCCTGAGTTTAAACACTACAAATTATCTTGCTGTACCATCAGATAGGGCAGCTTATGGGGGAGCTTGGACATTAGTTCCAAGGACGGATTATCTTCCAATTCATGAAGCGATCAATACATTATTAAAAGGTGAAGACATACCTAACCCTAATATAAGCGGTATAGAATAAAAAAAGCAAGAGCTATTCGTCTATTGGCTTTGCGACGATATTAAATTCTCCTTTGATTTTTTTATCTACAGTAAATACACCTGCAAATGATGGTGGAGTAATATTAAAGTCTTGCATCAGGAATTCAGTAGTGCCTTTTGCTGACAATTGATTGTCGGTAAGAAGCAAATCCACATTCAGCTGTGCTGTTTTTGTAACACCATTTATTGTCAAAGATACGGGAATTTTGACATCTTTATAGACTTTGTTTTGAGATATATCAATATTAATTGTTGCGATTATCTGAATATCCAAATCGTTGAATGAGTTTAAAAGATCAGTATCACGCTTCGAACTATCTGTTACAAAATCCTTAAGACCAAAATTCACATAGAATGCCCCTTTATTTTGAAGATCGTCATACCATCCAAATCCCGTGATATTGTTATTTCGGCCAATAATAATTGATTTAGTTCGTTTAATAAAATTTTTCTCAACTTGATACTCAACTGTGCCAGAAGTAATTGCATACTTATTTGCACTTTTTGTAGCATCAGCTGGAAGGAGGTGATCGTCATAAGTTAAGATACCTTCTACTAAACCATTTGAATAAGAATTAAATTCAATTGAATTATCTTTTTCCTCAGTCTCGTCGAGAGATTTCGAAGAAGTAAATTGGTTTGTTACATAGAGTACTGAAGATAGAGCAAGTAAGAGCAAGGCAACAATAAAGTAATTATAAAGCTTTTTGTCCATAATAATATAATACAAGAAAATCGCACGTACTAAACGATATTATATATGGTATTTGTTTAGCTCTATTCTAAGTAATTTGTAATTGGGGAGTATATTTTCAACTAATGCCCAAAAACTTTTCGAATGGTTAAACTCAATTAAATGACAAAGTTCATGAACAACAATATAATCCTGCAATTGAGAAGGAAGATGGATAATTCTGTAATTAAAATTTAAATTCCCGCTTCTTGAACAACTACCCCAACGTGTTTTTTGGTTTCGAATTGAAATGCGACCATGTTTCACGTTTAGCAAATGAGAGAAATACTGAATTCTCTCTGTGACTAACAATCTTGCGTTTTGTTTATTTTGTAAATAATGATTTTTCGAAAAGTTCCACATGTAAGGTAAAATAAGCAAATTAAGTATTGTTATTAGAATTATCTTCAATGATAATTATTTATATAGTAAAAAATATAGCACGTCAGAATAAAATCAATACAAACGAAAGGTAAATCGAAATCTTCATTATTTGTAATTGGACTGTTTTCAATCCTTATATTTTCGGCTTTGATTTCAGCCTTTTTTAGAAATGATAGCAATACTGTACATGGACAAATTCACATTCCAACCGAGAATCTAAAAACTTCTCTATCTAAATCCTTTAAATATAATCAAGATCAAACTATTGAAGAAATAAAAATTGGAGGTGATATGGATATTGGTGGAGACTTAACCGTAAACGAATTTCATTTCCCTCTAAAGATGGTAAAAGGAATCAAGTCCTAAAAACCGAAGGAAAAGGACAACTACACTGGTCCAGCGATAATACCGGTGAGAGTTCTCAAGTCGGAGATTTATTAAGACTCGAAGAGCTAACGGTAAATGCATCACTTATCGTTAATGGAACAATTTCTTTTGGAGATTATTCACTTCCAACTACTGATGGCTCAGCAAACCAAGTATTAAAAACGGATGGTAACAGGAATTTAACTTGTCAGAGTGATAATTCTACACCTTTTGAAACTACAGTTGGGCCTACTAGTTCAGATGCAGATTATATTACTGACGGCAATGCAGATGACATTTAAATTCAAGCAGCAATAACAGCTGTCACAAGTTCTGGCGGAGGGGTAATCAAAATTTTTGCAGGAACTTATGAGATCAGAAACACAATACTTGTACACAAGGACCCAAAAATTAAAATTGAGGTCGAATATGTAACAAAATTTGGATATGGGGGACCATTTCAAAAGTATATTCAGGACTTAGATCAAAC
>CAZFZJ010000001.1:43207-43489 GCA_964523665.1 uncultured Candidatus Saccharibacteria bacterium | reverse complement strand
AGGAAACATAGAATGCCGTTGCAAATACATCTATCGCTGATCACTCACATGCTTCACAATATTCTTCATTGGTTTTTGATGGTAGTAATAAATCTGATGTAGGATTCCTTTTACTAAATATCAATCATACGATTGTGAATGATTCTAAATTTGTAAATGTGATAATAGGCATTGATGGACAATTTAATGGAGACGTTTCACTTACTGATTATGCCGGTGGACCTCGAGTTGAAAGAAGTTCATTTTTAGAATCCGAATTTTGATGATGATGTGGTTTTACTT
>CAZFZJ010000001.1:25911-43192 GCA_964523665.1 uncultured Candidatus Saccharibacteria bacterium | reverse complement strand
AGGCATCTGGCGCAGCATTACCAGTTCAGCTACCGTCAGCTTCTACATCAATCAAAAGGATATTTACTTAAAGCTATCAATTTAACAAATGGGGTTACGATTTATTCAAATGGTCCAGATTCAATCGAGAAAGATGGAGTAATTACCTCAAGTTATACATTTTCAGAAATAAATGGAAAATGTATGGCTGGCACCAGATTCAGACAAGTGGCATATATTATCTGCAGATTTTTATATCTTGTTCTAATGCAAAAAAAAGTTTAAAGTTAAATGGTGAATAAACTTTACAAAATTCTACCCCCGTTATTATTTTTTATTCTACAGTTCATTTTACCTGTAAAAACTTTCGCTCAATCAACACCTGTAGTTGTAAACTTAAAAGCGCAGAATACCTCGGTTCCGAAATTTTCAAAATTCGAAACCACTTTCACAATTTCAAAATCATTTACGCCTGATTCTTTACTCCCTTACTATTATTATGATGCGAGTGATACACCTGCGAATGATCCAGGGCGTAATTCACCTTATGGTGTGGATGGAATAACAATTGATGCAGTTTTTACATCGCCATCAGGTAAAACAATTAGAGTCCCAGCATTTTACTATCAGGATTACACAAGAGGTGGTTCTTATTCGAGTGGGGCAACCATGACTCCAACCAATAATTATATGTGGAAGGTTAGATTCGCACCTTCTGAAACTGGAACTTATACCTATTACATTTCAATTCAAGATAAAAACGGAACAACTCGATATCCTACAACAGGTTTTTTAAACATGAATTCGACTGAATCTAATGCAAAAGGATTTATCAGAGTGTCCACAATAGATCCAAGATACATGCAGTTTGATAATGGTGAAACATTTGTTCCAATTGCAAGTGGTAGACAATGGTGGGAATGCTGTGGAATTAGATCATGGGACTATGAGAATACTTTTAACGAATGGGGATCAAAAGGAATTAATTTTACGAGGATTTGGGACCAAAACGATGGATATAACCTTACAGTAGAAGGTAGATATGACGGATATAGTTGGCCAGAAGATACAAACCCTATCGACCGAGGTGTCAACATAGATTCCCTACCAAAAGGCACCCAGATGAATCAAAGAGGGAACTATGAGGAGGATAAAATAATCGAGGCAGCAGAACGTAACGGCGTCTATATCACTCTATCATCTCATGGTGATGCCTATTGGATTTGGGACGGTGCGACTTACGATGAATCATGGAATAATACACAACAAAGATTCGATAGTGTAAGACATATAAATTATTGGAAACGAAATTTTAGATATCGTGTAGCAAGATGGGGTTATTCAACATCAATCCATTCATGGGAAACTTGGAACGAACATGGTCATGTATTACCAAATACCGAAGTTTATAACTTTTATAAAGCATATAGTGAATTCCAGAAAAATACTGATCCCTACAAACATTTAAGAACAACTTCTCAAGGTTCTCAGGCTTTCAGCCCTGCATTTTGGTCTTCAGGTTTTTTTGATGTAGCAAATTATCATAACTATATGATGGACTGGGTACCATCGAACATGCGAACTGATGCTTCAAGATTTGTATATAATACTGGCTGGTGCTTATCTGATAGTGCCTTTAATAATAATTCACCTTTTTGTAATAACTTAGGATTAGGTGATGGAACGAACTGGGTAAAAAGTAAGGGCTATATGCCCTGGATATGGGGAGAATTTGATGTAGGTACAAATGTTTGGGATCAAGTTAACCCTAAGGTAAGAACAGGGGAAGGAAGGATTAGGATGCTTCATAACTCGATGTGGGCTGGTCTCTTTTCACCTATAGCAACAAACCCAATCGATTGGTATTACGATTTCGAAGATGCAGCCACTACACAAGCTAGATACTCTTCTAAAAAGATTGCTTCTGATTTTTTCAAAAATATTAACATTGCAAACCTTCAGCCTACAAATCTAATGGATCAAGGTGAAGCACCTGCTGGATATTCAGGAGAAACGTTAGTCGTCACTAATAATAATCTAAGGTCATACGCATTAAGAAGCAAAGATAAAGACAGTATTTATTTATGGGTACAAAATAAGGGCCACACTTGGAATACAGCACCAGCTGTACCAAGTCCAGTAAGTGCAAACATTACAATTCCTAATGTCAATAATAAAAATTATAAAATAGATATTATTGATACTTATACAGGGTCAATAATCAAATCTTCTTCCGTACAGGCTGTTAATAATTCGCTTACTGTTCCCGTTTCTAATATCTCAAAAGATGTAGCAATGAAAGTAGTTGCGGATGGGACAATTGTTAATCCAACACCAACACCTATTCCTGTACCAACACCTACTCCGACTACAGTTCCGTCAACGACTGTTACACCAACACCTATGCCGACAACAAGTTTAGGTAATGGTGACGTGAATGCAGATGGAACAACCAATCAAGGCGATATATCAGCGTTGATATCAAACTGGTATAGAACTCCGAATATAAGTACAGACCAATATCCAGATAATATTATAAACTCTTTGGATTATGCTGTAGTTTTATCGAATATTCCAGTTGCGACACCGACACAAACGCCAACACCAACCTCTACTCCAACCATAACGCCAACACCTACTCCAACAAATACACCTAGTCCAACACCGACAACAGTGCCAACTCCTGTTCCAACGGTTATTCCAACACCTACTCCCAATCCAGCACCTGTTAGTTCAAATACATGGAACCAACATGGAGCAAATGCACAACGTACAAGCTACGTAGAACAAGAAGCTCCAACTCCTTGGACTTGGAATTGGGCATGGAATGGTCCAAATTCTAGTGGAGGGATTGTTAGCGGGAAATTCGAATTACCTCGAAATACTCAAGTTATAACAGGTGATAGCAAGCTTTATATTGCAGCAGGGACAAGAGGACTTATTGCATTGTCTGCAGGTAATGGATCTCAAGTATGGACATTCACCCAAGCGACAATAAATTCCACACCTGCTTATGATAATGGGTTTGTCTACACACTAGGGACGAACGGTATTTTATATAAATTGAACAGTACAAATGGAAGTGTAGACAGAACATTTAATTTGGGAACAAGTAGTACCTTGCCACTACCTCCTGCAATTTCAGGAAACCAAGTTTTTGTAGGAATGGGCAACTATGTTTACTCACTGGATAAAAATTCCTTATCTCAAAATTGGAGATATGATACAGGCGGATCCTTAGTAAACACACCAGTGTCATTCTCAGCGGTTAGAAATACAGCAGTTGTCGTAACACAAGATCTTTATGTTCATGCAATAGATTCAACAGGAAGTAGAAAATGGAGACAAAAGCCAACTCCAAGAGTTTACGGAAATCCGCAAGGTGATGCAACTAATAATCTTGCAGAAGCTACATTTGGATGGCCGGTAATTGCAGAGGGCCATGGATATGTGATTGTTAAATATAGATTAGATTGGAATACGTTATGGCAACTTGGAAGATGGCCAACCGATAATGTACAAATTAGGAATAACCTTGTAAATAATCCGGGCCAACAAGCTATGTTTGTAATGAATCTAGATAACGGATCGGTTCCTTTCGTTTCAAATATAGGGCATGGTGGATGGGGAGATGGAGGTTACATGCCAATGGGCCCACAACCAGTTGTTAAACGACTAGGCGATGGGAATGAAGTAGTTTATATGGTGGTTAGAGGGGATAACAGATATGACGCAAGAGGGGATTCCCAACTAGGAGAAATGGTACTTGATAACAATACCGTACCAGGTCTTCAAGCAGGATATATAAGATGGATTGAGTACTGTAACTACGGATGGTCAGAATATTCCAACTCAAATTGTTTCGTTCAGCCTACTGATGAACAACCAAACCTTTCAATGGCAGGCAATCAACTAATGGCCGCACATTGGGCATTGGGTTTTGGTGTAAATATTAGAAATCGAAGTAATTCATATGGAATCGATACAATTGCAATGCCATCAATGGCTACTGTCACGACAAGCAGTCAGGTAGGGAGTTTTTCGCCAACACATTATTCATCTCAACCTTTTGATTTGAATACAACTGAAGGTGAAAATAGAAATCTGCCTCCGGGATTTTATATCTATTATAATCAGGGAAAGGTTTATGATCGATATTGGAGTGGATATAGTGCTTGGACCATAAGTGATGGAAAAGTTTACTTTTTAAGCAACGAAGGAACTGTAGTATCGTTAAGATCAAATAACTAAAATGACAAATTGGAAAACAACACAAACCCAAGTGATGAAAAATATTAAAACTCAAAAAGGTGTTTTTATTACAATACTTGCAGTTGTCATAGTCTTTGCGATCATCCTACAACTTATAAATCGCAATTTCTCTTTAAGTGCAGCACAAGGAAGTGTTCTAGCAATGCCAATGAATATCACAACAACAGTAGGAGAAGATTTTATTGTGCCAGTTACAGTAAACCCGAATGGAAATTCAGTCTCGGGAATTGATGTAAGAATCGAATTTTCTCCTGATAAAGTATCGATTGTAAGTATTAATGCTCCAATAAATGCGCCAACTACAATTTCTTATTTACCAAGCTTAAATTCGGTTGTAGGCAGTGCAAATCAGACTGGTTTGATTAACTTTACGGCTTTGGCTTATAACTCAAATAACAACACAGCTTCAGCTCCATTAATTGGGAATCAAGATATTACGATTGCAACAATAGTTTTTCGTCCGATTTCGTCTGGAAATACTAATATCGTTTGGGATTTTACTCCAAACGCTACAAACGACAGTAATGTTACAGCAATAAATCCACCTTCAGATATACTTGCCTCTGTATCCAATGCAGTAATACAGATTTCCGATCCTGTTGTACCGACACCGACGCCAACACCAACACCCGGTGACGATAATGTGATAGTTAACGCTGGGTTTGATGGAGGTAACACAGATGGTTGGACAAGTTCAGGAGCTTCAATTTCATTGGGGGGATTCAATAACACATCTAATTCCGCTTTGATAACAGGGAACGATGCTTATCTTTCTCAAAACATTGCTAATAGGTTAATTGCCGGTAGAGAATATGTTTTTAGAGCGTATGTTATGGTAACCACCGCCGGAACTAGCTGGGGAACTACTTCACTTAGACTAAGTAGGTATCCTAATTTAGGAACAAATGATTTTGGAGTAGATGAAGCCGAAAATAATAGAAATGCCGGCTGGCAAGAACTAAAATTAACAAAAACATTTACTGAGAGTGAATTAAATGGGAATGTCTATTTAGGAGTTGTAAATTTTGGAATGAATGGTGTTGCTGCGGTAGATAACTTCACGGTAAACGGAGAGGTTCAACCTACACCTACAATTACTCCATCACCGACACCAACTACAACTCCAACAGTGACGCCAAATCCTACAATGAGTCCGACACTGACACCGACACCAACACCAGTGGAAACCGTTGTTGAAAGAACAATCACAAAGACAGCTCAATTGGTAAATGAAGATGGAAATGATTACACATCTTCAACCAACTGGATTGGAACAGGTGCCGACACAAATAATAGCTATCTAGGAATGAGATTTTCAAATCTTGATATTTCTAACAAAGCAAAAATTGATAGCGTGAAATTAGAAGTTAAATCTCAAGGAGATCAATGGATTAGAATTGATTCAAACTTACTAGTTGAGGATACCGACAATAGTAAAAGTTATGGAAATAATTCAAGGCCATCAAGTCGAGTTTATAGCTCTGATAGTAAGAACTATTCGAACGACGATAGGTGGGTAAATAACAAATGGTATTCACTTCCAGTGACAAATGAAATGGTCGAATCAATTGTGAACAGGAACGATTGGAAGAAAGGTAACTCAATCAGCTTCGTTGTTCGAGGTAGTGGCGATCCTTATGGTAGAAAATCGATAAAAGCAGCAAGGCTAACTATTAAATTCAAAGAATAGTTAGCCTTGTCCCACAAGGTTACTTCTGAGAAGATTTTATTATGGTTCCTAATGCTTTTGATATTTTTATCTTTTTAGTCTTTATCTGGGGATTTAGAATAATTGGCCTTGCAATAAATACTAAGTTATTGGATAAATTTGCAGATAAAGGGTATTCCTTATCATCAAGCGTCGGGATGATTGTTACGGCATACACTCTTTGGATCGCGGCATTAATTTTTAGAATTCCTTTATCTCAAACAACCTCTCTCATATTCTTTATCGGTTTATTAGTAACGTCTGTTATTTATCTCCTAAAAAACAAATCACAATTTACCGGAGAATTCCCTAGATTAACCATCCAATTTATTGAAATATTTTATCTGACAGTTTTTTTCCTATTCATTATCTACAGAAACTATCTACCTGAAATCAATGTAGTTGAAGATGTCATGGATTTTGGGATTATTAATTCGATAATTAGGGGTGACTCACTTCCACCACAAGACGTTTGGTATTCAGGCACACCGACAAATTATTATTACTTTGGACAATTTATAGTGGGTATTATGGGCAAACTAACTGGAATACAATCATCCATTTTATACAACATATACATCTCTCACCTAGTTGCAACAATCTTTATCTCAATTTTTGGAATCGCTTTTACTATCTGTAATAAATATTTCTTTGCTCTATTTAGCGCGCTTCTAATGATCGTCGGAGGGAATCTATCAATGCTTAAGCATTATTTATTCGACAATAAAAAAGATTATTTTTATGCAGATGCAAGATCATTAATCCCAAATACAATAAATGAATTCCCCTCATATAGTTTCATAATAAGTAACCTTCATGCACATATTCTAGGTTTAATGAATGTAACCGTATTTATTGGAATTTTAATTTCAATTTTAAAAGATAGAACCGTTTTACGATCAAAGTTTTTTGTCATTATTAGCTCATTAATTCTAGGATCATTATTAATTACCAACTCGTGGGATTTCGTAATTTATGTTCCCTTACTAATACTAGTATCTTCAATAGGAGGATTAAATGAAACAAAATTTAGACAGATGATACCAACAATAATTAAAAATGGTCTTTTTGGCATAATGATTGGAATTCTGTCAATCATACTAGTCTCTCCATTTTTTGCGACCTTCTATAACCCCACGAAGGGCATTGGTATTGTACATGACATTCTCGATCCAATCGCAATATGTATCATGTTTGGTTACTTTTTCTGGATCTTATCAATCGGAATAATCTTTTATAAGAACATTACTAACAAACTTATTATTCTATTACTTTCTGCTTATGGATTGTTATTGATTTTTATACCGGGGGTATTTTTTCTTAAAGATATATACTACGAATTAAATCCATCATACTACCGCGCAAATACAATCTTTAAAGTTTGGTATCAGGCATGGACTATTCTTACGTTGGTATCTGGACCAATTCTATATTCACTATTCTTACAAATCTTAAAATGGAAAAGTAAATATTTAGTTTTACAGTCACTTATTGGTTTCATATTTCTAGGTTTCTTCGTTTTTTACTACCCTATAGATTCCTATAAATACAGAATTGGAACAAATGAAATTAAAGGACTTGAAGGTGATGCATACCTTGAAAATAATGATCCTGGTAAATATTTCATTATTACCTGGTTAAATTCCGAGGCTAGGGCACAAACCACAATCGTAGAAGGATATGGGAAATCATATAGTCTTGATTCGATTGTATCTGCATATACAGGACATCCAACAATCGTGGGATGGTATGAACATGAACTGGGATGGAGAAATAATTGGCCAGAAATTGCAAATAGGATGGGTGAGGTTAAAAAAATATATACCAGCCCTAATATCCTCGAGGTAAAAGCTATTTTAAAAAAATATCAAGTCAAATACATTATAATTAGCAGTAATGAACGTGAATTATTTGGAGATAGTGCGGGTGAAAACCTATCACAAATTACTCAAACTATAGCATCATACGATAACGACAAGATTCTGCTTGTTACTAATTAATTTAAAATAACAGCTAAAACACATATTATATATGTCGGAGATTACGATAATTATAAAACCGAGAAACTTAAACTAATCGATAAATGGAATCAGGAATATGTTCTGTTTTTGAAGAAAAAAGCTCAACTCGAAAAGTTAATTGAGAACGCCAGAAAAATCAAAGATGGTAAGGCTAGGGGCAAGGCGGTTAGTTCGGCTAAAAAACGTATGGATCGAGAAGTTCTTATTTGATAAAAACTCTACAAGAAAAAGAATTGAACATTTAAGCCCTGGGGAACGTGAAAGATTTGCGTTCTCTATCTTTGCATATAATGACTACGATCCCTTGATTCTAGATGAACCTGATAATCAATCTCGATATTGAAACTAAAGAAGTAATTGAGCAAAGTTTATCTGAATTCAAAGTATCAATTCTTCTAGTGTCGCACGACAGATATTTTGTTGAAATGGTTGGCATAGATAGGATACTAAACCTGAAGAACGGTAAATTAGAATATTACCAATAACAATATATATCAAAACTTACCCCAAAATGAATGAGTAAAACATTACTTTGGAATTCCCTATATTAATCTAGACGTGACCTTCACCATACTGATATATATCGACTTCTTTTTGTTGCTGTATAAATTCCCTCAGCCTTCGCTCTCTTTTTTCTCTTTCAATTTCTGCAATTCTACGAGCCTCAGCTTCCTCTTCTTGTTGTCGTCTCATTTCTTCGTCTCTTTTTTCATCATCTGTCATATTTATACTAACTATACACTTACCGTATTATATCACAAAAACACGATCGCAACATCAAAATTTTAGGTTAAGTAGTGTTAAAGATTGGATTATTGACTATAATAGGAGAGAGACAAATTTGTTTTAAGATTTAAATGTATATAAAAAACCACTTGCAAAACTAGGGAAAGTTGAATTGCGCGACGTTTGGGGGCATGAAGCAATTGATTTCACTAATTGGATGTCTCAAGAAGATAATCTAATTGCCCTGAGCGAAGAAATTGGTATTGAAATTAAGTTGATAAAAACAGAGGCAAATGTTGGAAAGTTTAATGTCGATATATTGGCGGAAGAAGAATTTTCAAATCGAAAAATAATCATAGAGAACCAGTTGGAAGATACTAATCATGACATTTAGGCAAAATAATCGCATATGCCTCAGGATATGATGCAGAGATTATTATTAGGATTGTAAAAGATGTTCGTGAAGAACATCAGAAAGCTATTGAGTGGCTTAATGAACATACCGATGAAAATATAAGTTTCTTTTTGATTAAAATTGAGTTGTGGCAGATCGAGAATTCAAATCCAGCATCAAAGTTTGAAATTATGGTTATTCCGAATGAATGGGCAAAAACGATTAAAGCAACACACAAAAATGGTGACCCTACGGGGAATCGAACCCCGATTTACAGGATGAAAACCTGCCGTCCTAACCGTTAGACGATAGGGCCAAGTGGAATTTCACTTTCAAAATTATATCAAAAAGAAGACAATTATGCTTATTCAATCTCTTTTTAAGCTCTCTGTAATTACTCTAAACTTACCCAGTCCCCAAGCTGCGAAAATCATCAAATACACAAATGGGGCAGGATATTTCTTAAAATAGTGCTTTTTCACGAATAAGATCATAGAATCTGTCGTCAATTGCTGCATTCTCATTCGATACTCTTTAGGGCGTTTGACCAAGTGACGTGTAGTTTTTCTAACACCAACTCCGACCCCTTTTAAATGCGTCACCTCAAACTGTGGCAAATACATAATCTTATGCTTGGCTTCTTTAATTCGGTAACAAAAATCAACATCCTCACCATATAAAAAGAAATTCTCATCAAAACCATTAATCTCTTCAAATACACTTCGTCTAACAATCATAAAATGCGAGATACAAAGATCAACTTCATGAGGTTTAGTCATATCACGATCTGGTAAAAAATATCCATTAAAAAGAGCCGATTTAGGAAAGAGTTTCTGTAACCCAAATAATCTAGAAAATGAAATCCAAGGAGTCGGGAATGCTCTATGGGCATCCATATCCTCAGTACCATCTGCTAGCAAAAGTTTTGCTGTTGCTGCACCAACATCCTTATTTTCATCCATATACTCAACTAGACCGGAAAGAGTGTCAGAAGTACGAAATCTTGCATCTCCTCCCATAAATAATAAATAATCACCGCTTGCGGCTTTTGCACATTCATTTGACCCTTTCGAGAGCCCATTATTTTCACCATTTATAACTTTGATTTCAGGATATTTCTTTGAAATTCGATCATAAGTTTCTTGAGATGTATCAGATTTTTGGTTTTTTATGATGATCTCTTTATTCTCATAACTTTGCATTCGAACAGTATCAATACAATCATCAAGAAAAGCACCGTCTTTATAAGAGATAATTAGAATGGAAACTTTTTTCATTAATACTAATTTTATCAGATAACGAGAAAGCATATAATCCATATATGAACCTGCCCGAACGCCAAATACTCAATAGCTTAAAACTTTTTCTAATATGTATATTTGGGATGTTAATGGTCTATAAGTTAGTACCTCCACAACCTCAATTTGATACAGTCACAGTTGAAGAACTAAATGCAATAGAAAATTTTGATGGACAATTCTTAGGTACTGATTCGGTTCAAGATATAAAAAAAGGTAAAGAGGTCGCAACATTTTTATATGTGATTGATTGTGACACAATCAAAGTTAACATAAATGGAAAGGATATCTCCGTTCGATTGATTGGTATTGATACTCCAGAAATTCATAATCCCAAAGTTAAAAAAGAATGCTATGGAGACGAGTCAAAATTCGCATTAGAAAATCTTTTAACAGGACAAAAAGAAGTCCTCTTAAAAAAAGATACAATTCAACCTGATAAAGATATTTACAATCGATTTTTAAGGTATGTATATCTTGAAGATGGAACAGACATAAACGCTTATATGATCGAAAATGGCTATGCCGAAGTCTATACTAAAAGTAAATCAGATAGAGAAGAAGAGTTCTTGAATTTACAAGAGCATGCAACGTCCAAAAAACTTGGGCTCTGGTCTGATTGTAAATAGATTAATACCCTCTATCTTCCACAAAAGTTAAAGCAGTTCCCTTTTTATCTGCTCGACCTGTTCTACCTATTCTATGAACATAAGCTTCATAAGAATCAGGCATACTGTAATTGATAACATGAGTTACTCCACTTATATCTAAACCTCGTGAGGCCACATCTGTTGCAGTTAAAACTTTGATTTGATTAGCCTTAAACATCTTTAATACTTGAGTTCGTTGACTCTGACTTTTATCTCCATGAATTGCTCCGGTTTTATGGCCTCTTGCTGAAAGTTCATCAGAAATTTTCTGAACCTCTCTCCTTGTTGCACTAAAAACTATCACTTTTGTATACTCAGCTTCGAGTAGTAATTGGTGTAGATCTTCAGTTTTGTTTAAACCTCGTGGGATTTTAACAATCTTTTGCTCTACATTTGCTGATGTTTCACGTTTTTTAACACTAATTGAAACAGGGTTTGTAACGAATGTTTTAAGGATATCTTCAATTTTTGGAGATAATGTGGCTGAAAAGAACAAGGATTGTCTTTGAGCTGGCAACTGAGAAATGAAAAATTTAATTTCATCAATAAATCCAATATCAACCATTCGATCGGTTTCATCTAAAACAACAGTTTTAAATCCATCTAATCTTATCACTTCTTGTCTCAAAAGATCTTTAAGACGACCTGGTGTGGCAATAACAAAATTCGGAATCCGTCTAAGTTCCATTTTTTGACGTTCAATATTTGCACCTCCAATAAGAATTGCAGTGAAAATCCCCATTCCGTGTGAAAACTCACGAAACTCTTGATACATTTGCATAGCAAGTTCGCGAGTAGGTGTAAGAATTAACACCTTTTTACTACGATCTTTTGCAACATTATCTATTGCAGGAATTAAAAATGCTGCGGTTTTACCTGTTCCGGTATTTGCAATACCGATGACATCTCTGCCATTTAAGACCTCAGGTATTACCTTATCTTGTATCGGCGTAGGATTACTATATCCTTTAGCCATGATATTGGTTTTTATTTGGGGATCAATTTGTAATGTCTGAAATGTATTAATAGAGGTATACACTTCCTCTACTTGATCAGTTTTAGAGTTAGTTAATTGACTAATTACACGTTCTAACTCATCTACGGACCAGAATTTGCGATTATTTCTAGACCTGGAACCATTACCATATCTATTGCTGTTTGGTCGCCTAGATCGATAACCGTTCCTCTTAAAACTGCCCCCATTTTGTTTAAGATACATGAACGGTAATCATATCACGTATCAGTAAAAATAGATATGGTTGCAAGATAGCTTAAAAATACGCATATTGCCCGAAAGGGTATCTGTTTAGTATAATGATGTTCGGTAATAATCGTGTACACGGTATTCTTTGGTGCGTTAAT
Source organism: uncultured Candidatus Saccharibacteria bacterium (assembly GCA_964523665.1). Classification (GTDB taxonomy): domain Bacteria; phylum Patescibacteriota; class WWE3; order 2-01-FULL-39-13; family 2-01-FULL-39-13; genus CAZFZJ01. The sequence continues at coordinate 30,782 of CAZFZJ010000001.1, read as the reverse complement.
CCCTATTAAACGGTAGTCGTCATAAAGAATATTTTAATAGTTGTGTTACTGATTATCTTAGGAGGTGACATATTTTAATGGCAACTAAACTGTTTGTAGGGGGAATCGCTTGGACAACCAGAGATGATTCTTTAAAGGCTCATTTTGAAAAAGTTGGAACTGTAGTTTCAGCAACCGTAATTTTCGATAAAATCACAAAGAAATCCAAAGGATTTGGATTTGTAGAAATGAGTACCGAAGAGGAAGCCAAAAAAGCTATCGCTGAATTAAATAACAGTGAACTCGATGGAAGAACAATAATGGTAAGCGAAGCAAGGCCACAACAACCAAGGGATAACAATCGAAGAAATTAATTTTTTTTGAAGTTACTCTTTTAAATAAAAGGTAATGCGGCGCGAAAGCGCCGCGTTGTTTATTTATGTTCACTATTAATAAGTTGAAGTTTTTGCTCTCGTGTCATTTTTTTAATATCATCTTCTCTAACTGAAACGTCAGAACGATTTTCAAATTCCTCTACATATACAAGCTTCACTGGACGTCTTGCTTTTGTATATTTGGCTCCTAAATTACTTGAATTATGTTCGTTAATCCTCCGTTTAACATCAGTAGTTATACCAGTATACAGAGTACCATCTGAGCACTCAAGAATATAGACAAAATACATAATCTAATTATACGCAGACTATTTATTTTTTAACTTTTTTATAAGAGGTAAAATTATGTTTTCCACATCTTCTAGATTCTTAGTCTCCATCAACTGGACTTTAACCTTATTCGCGCCTTTAAATCCTTTAACATAAATCTTAAAAAACCGACGTAATTCATTAAAATTCTTAGTATCTCCCCATGTATCAACATATAATCTCGCATGTTTTAGAAGCAATTCGAGTAATTCAGCATGAGAATGCAGTGCTTCACTACGATCGAAAACGTAAGGGTTTTGAAACACACCCCTCCCAATCATAACTCCATCTACTCCATATTTACTAGATTTCTCAATAGCTTCCTTATGAGTTAGCACATCTCCGTTTCCGATAATAACGGTTTCTGGAGCGATTTGATCCCTTAATTTTACGCATTTATGTATCTCATCCCAATCTGCAGGAACTCCTGACATATGCTTTGCAATTCTGCCATGAACAGTTAACGCCTGAATATTTTGTTTAAGCAAAAATGAAATCCATTCATCTGTAACCATAGAATCAATTCCGATACGCGTTTTAACGCTAATTGGAATATTTTTGGCACCATCTTTTAGGGCTTTGATTAACTCTTCTGCAAGAGCAGGGGAGCTAATCAAAGCCGAACCTGCACCTTTTTTCATAATTGACTTATCAGGACATCCCATATTTATATCTATTCCATCAAATTTCTGATCCTCAATTAATTTTCCAGCTTTATAATACGATTCCGGATTAACTCCCCATATCTGTGCAACAATAGGACTTTGATTTCTTGAAAATTTTAATCTCCTTAATGTCTCTTCATGTCCTCTGCTAAAAAGACTTCTTGCATTTGTAAATTCTGTAAATAAAACATCAGGTTTTGCAATTTCACTAATAATCTCACGAAAAACATAATCAGTAGCACCTTCCATAGGTGCTAAAGCTAGAAAAGGTTTTTTTAGATCCTTCCAAAAGTTATTCATATGGATCAATTATCTCATACGAATACCTTACTTTACACTAAAACTAAAGTGGTAGAATCTTGCATGTATGAAAAATGAAATGAAAGCGAATTGAAATTGAAATACACATTAATAATTCTTAAGGATTATTTCAGGTGGATGAGTTGTTAAAAGAAAAACTAAAAGGATCAGACCTTGAGAAATATGTTAACGTCAGCGCAATAATTGAACGCGACACAGAAAAGGAAATCCTTCAGGAATTTAAACTGTCATAATCTGGAAATTATTTTTAATGACGGCGTGGATCTATGAAATTAGATTCCCACGCCGTCAGATTTGAATCTTATTCAACATTCTTAACTGTAATTTTCTTTGGTTCTTCTTTTGGAGATTTCATAAATTCAATTTTCATCACACCATGTTTGTAAGTAGCTTCAGGTTCCTTTGACGAATCAATATCACCAGGAACTGCTATACGATAAGAGAAGCTAGAAGTTGATTGTCTATAATATTTTCTACCTTCCTTTTCTTCTTTTTTAGATTCAGCACTAATCCAAAGATAACCATCTTTATATGTAATTTCGACATCTTTTGGATCCACCCCTGGTACAGAAGCCTCCACATATACTTTATCTTTATCTTCAGAAATTGATAAACCTGATTGTCCACCGGAAACATTTACAATATCATCAAAATCATCCCAAAAATTTTGCATTGATGGAACTGAAAATACTCTTCTTGGAATTAAATCAAATGCCATTCTTATCACCTCCTTTAAAAATATCTTCCTTATCACTCTTATATATCAAGTGACAAGATAATGTCAAGTATGCTATCGATTGGACAATAAGTTCCTCGCAAAGATTTGCACTTTTATTTTTATAAGCAAGTTGTTTCAGTAAAGATGATATCAACTACAGTAGGCTCTCTTAATATATTCTTAACTAATGCAACGAACCAAGACATCTGAGAATCAGTTTCACCTGAAACTGGCTGATATGCAAAATTTGATTCTTAGTTAGACTAAAATCGAGACCTCAATTAGAAAATTTTCTATGTCCCTAGGATAGTCGCTATTAAAACACCAAATAAAATCAATCCTACACCCCCCATAAACAACATGAAGATGAATTTTGCAATGGATAGGTATATTTTTTAACTTAAATCAATTCGCCTTCTGAATATTGATGGACTAATTTACTCTTAGTGCATTTGTAAGCTGCTGTATCGTAATACTTAGTCATGTTTTTTAACCTTCTATTTAAATACAATGAACTCGAAGCAGTCCTCTCTCCATAACTCAATCACTTGTAATGGTGGAACAGGGGATTGGATATGGAACTAGGAAATTCTAATAGGCTTATCCCCTTTTACCACGAAACAGAAATATCAATCAAATGGACATGACTATATCTTTACGGGGCAAATTGTCTATTCTGTTCCCATCTTGAATCGAATTCCTTTTGGAACTGATAAGCATCGATAACTCGGGTTATAAAGAAAATCACAAATCCTACAAAAATGATCATAAACTCAAAGGCGAAAAGCCTGTAATACCAAGGTCCGTTTTTAATTAGGTTTAATTCACCTTGCATTTGAGCCTTTCTAAAGTTCGTCCAATCTTCAGGTTTCATATTTTTCATCTACTCAGGAATAGATTGATTTGCTCTAGATTGGGTATTTCCCATAAAAATATATTATCAAAAATTCATCATACATTCACATTACATTCATCGGAAAATGGTGAGCCAGGAAGGATTCGAACCTTCGACACCCTGCTTAAAAGGCAGGTGCTCTAACCAGCTGAGCTACTGGCCCACGTGTAAATTAATACCTGAATATTTTACAATAAAAACCCGCCAAATAAAACATAATGTAGTAATTCTTTGAAGGATAAAATAGACTCTATCTAATGTTTAGCGAATTCCTTTCAAAATTATTTTTAAAACCTAATGCAAAACAGACCCTTTTGAAATCGATAGCTATAGATATTGCAACAATATTTAATGTAACGGGAAATTTGGGGATTAAGCGATTTATATGTTTTCCCTGAACATCCAGAATTTATTCTTATATTATCAACTATTCTTGGGCTATCGATAATTTTAATATTGCGATACAAAGGATAGGTATTGACTCCTTGGAAAGCATACTTTACAATTCCACGCATTATTATGAAAAATAAAGCTTTGTTTATGATTACATACATTCTTATTGCTCCTGTAAAGGTGTGAGGAAGTAATTGTAAGCATAAGGCTTAAGTACAAACCCCCTCACACGAGGGGTTTTTTAGTTTATGAGATCTAAAATATGTGTCAAACAGAAGATAGTCCGGCAAAACCAATAATTGACAGATTAATTGAAGAGACTATATTGAGAGAAGGAAAGCTTCCCCCGAAGGGAATACCACGATTACCAAGCGGATACGAACTCGCAGGTAAAATTTGGGGCATACGACCTGGATTGGGGCCTACTTTTGGATTTGAAGTCGGTATGGGTGTAATTAATAGCACCACCGGGATTGAACATTTAGGTGGTGAAAAGATTATTTATGGAACGAGCTTCTGCCGTCCAGATTCAAAAGAAATCATCCAAACAATAATGGTTACCCGTAAAGCAAGAGAAAGACTAGGAGACGGCATACGTGCTGCATATTTTATAGATCCAAACTCACATTCTGTAATGGAATATGTTGATGCAATTGCAAGAGACTATAAAATTCCAGTTGAAGACTTAAAAAAAGCATTTAGCACTGAGTTAGCCGAAGGTAGAACTCATCCGTATAATGGTGAGTTAATACAGTTCGCCCTACCTCCTTCGTATTATGGACTGCCAGTTGTCGCCAATATTCAGGATTTGGATTTGCCGAAGCGGGTGAAAGATATATGGATATCTAAACTTATTGAAATGCAATCCGAAGATTACAAGAAACCTAGAACTTTTGGTAATTGGATAATCGAAATAAGCAAGGCCGAAACTGAAGTTTTATTAGAAGATTTAGGTTACGACAAATCCATGATTAAGATCTATTCTCTTGATGATATATTAAGTTTCTGTCCTGAGATATCAATCCGAGGGATAGCCGCTGATGTTCAGAGTATCGCTGAAATCTACGCACCAACCGTTTCGGCAATATCAAAACTCCCTGAATCATCTGAGACTGAACCAAGCATGGAATCAGTTTTGAGAGGTGATCATGAGCTACCAATGGCTCAAGAATCTTATGAAATGGGAATGATTTGTT
>CAZFZJ010000001.1:0-25901 GCA_964523665.1 uncultured Candidatus Saccharibacteria bacterium | reverse complement strand
GATTAAGCGGTAGAGATGGCAAAACGACCTTAATTAATCAAAATGGTGAGCCGATTGTTTTCATGGGCAACAAACGTATCAATCTGAGATTAAAGGCCCCATTCCCTGAAGGTTTTGAAGGTGAGCCATATTTAACATACAGATATATCTGCCAAAGTATTCAAAACATGACTTATTCAGAAGCTCAATCTAAATATCCAATTCAGCCCTCTGGAGTAGGCTACTATACAATTTTAGGAATGGCTATAGGTGATAAAGCTACAATTATTGCGGATGATTACGAACAACCTAGGGGGCCGTTTGCAGCAATGTCGTATACAAAAGTACAATATGGAATGACAAGCATTGCAACACCGAAACCATTACTAGGAACGGAAGGCGATTTTAATATACCACCAGATTTAGGACTATTGCTATGTTTGCCAGAAAGCGAGCGTCGGAAATTAAAACTTTTACTTCAAAAGGTAGGTGACCAGTTCGCGAGTGATGATGTTAGATTCTTCAATGGCGCAAATTTTATTTATGACCCGAAGGAAAAAGTTGCCAGAGTAGATATTAGAAGAATAGATCGAAATGTAACCCTTGCACTTAGAAGCCTTCGGGATAAGATATTGAAACAATTTCCTTCTGAAAGAGATGTTCCTCGAAGTAGTGAAAGAAGCGAAACGGTGTCTGCAACAAACATATTACATGCATTGTACATGTATAATCCGATTGCTTTAGAAAGTTTAGCTACCAACAATCATCAATTGTCACATCTACCACATTCAGTAAGAGTGGCCGTATTTATGCTGGCAAATAGACAATCTCAGAATGATCAAGATCATCATCTCCTTACATTATTAGGGTTTAATGGAGAAGAAATTGATTATATTCAATCTAATATTGATGATTTGAATAATTTGCCAAACCTAAAATACAGGATTCAGAAGCAATTAGCAGAATTAGAATTAGATTCGGAAATTTCACGTTCTGAATACGAAGCAATCCAAGATTATTTGACGAGCATTGGCTTACAAATAGAACCATTAAGGGGAGAAAATAGTAATAACCCCAATTCATTAGTAAAACAAATCTTAGAATATTTGGAAGACTCACAACTAGAAGAGATAGAGACGCAATGTTGTTTATTATCTTCTGAATACCAAAAATTATGTATTAGCATTAAAAATTTTAAAGATGCTATAGAAATGAAAGATTCAAGTGATCCAAATGAAAGGGACGCCGCAATGAATATCTTAAGAAAAGAAGTATCGGGGGAATTATTTGTTGAAGGCTTGAAAGGTAAGAAAGCAAACATTATTGCGAATGCTATTTTACACCGTCTAGAATATATTCAGATACAATATCAATTGGTTGCTTTAGGTTTGCAGGATCGGTCAGATTTAGATGTTTTAGAAAATCAAAATTTACTTAGGAATCCAAGTCGAATAGCAGCATTAAAAAGAGATGCCCAAACCAGACTACAACGTGCTATTAAACAAAATGCGAAAAGAAAATATAAAGAAATTTATGAAGCTGATATTAGTCCCCTTGTTGAGCAGAAACTCCGGGAAAATCCATCTCTAGATCAGTCTCGCGTGGCTATCGCTTTAGCATACAGAGAACAAATTAAACAAATTAACAGCGAGTTACAACAAAGAACACGAGTTTTAGAAAGTTTCGTTAGAGAATATACTAAACGGTGGATTGATTTAACCAATCAAGTAATTACAAACGGAGTTGAGTTTTAAGTATTTAATTATAATTATTTAATGGATTACAAAAAGCTTAAAGAACTAACAACAAAGCATTCCGTTGCAGGAGATTCTTCCGAGATTATTCAATACATTTCGAAAGAATTAGCACTCTCAAATATTAAGTTTCAAGTATTAAATAACAATACTATTATCGCAGGAAACATCAATAACCCAAAAGTTTTGTTTACTGCTCATTTCGATGAAGTTGGATTTCAAGTCACTCAAATCCTTAATAATGGTCGAATTAAGTTTTTGCCAGTAGGATGGGTGTTCCCAAATAGGATGAACCATCAGACCATTTATATAAAATCCAAAGACCAACAAATAAAAGGAGTAGTACTACCCGATAGGGAATTAAAGGTTGAAAATATAGAAGATTTCAATGATTTATATATTTCAATCGGAGTAGATTCAATCGATGAGGTGAATAAATTGGGAATTACCCCAGGGCAAACTGGAACCTTCACTAAAGAATTCCATGAAACTGAAAATTTAATTATTTCGAGCGCGCTAGATAATAAAATCGCTGTATTGTCTTTAATCGAAATAGCTCAAACACATCCTGAATTTCTAGTTAATAATGCGATTGCTTTTGTTACAGATGAAGAAATGGAAGACCACAGTGCAAATGGATTAGGCCATAAATTCAATCCTGACTTAGTAGTGGTACTTGATTACTGCCCAGTTCATCATAAATTAGGAGCGGGTGATGTGATTAATTATGAAACCGGGAAGCCTTTAGTTATGTATCGAGGTGGAAACTATATCATTCATGAGAAAGTTAGAACGTATTTTGAAGATAAAATTAAAACTGGATTTACAAGGGGATTCATCTCCTCCAATACACTTCCGATACTTGAACCTTCTAACTTTGAAAATAATGGACATAGCGTAGCAGTAAATTTATGCTTACCGGCACAGGGTTATCACGGGGAATCGTATCTGGTTAAAAAATCAGATATTATAGGTCTAGAGAAACTTATAGTTAAAATATTTAAAAAAGAATTTAAATAGGTGAGGTAAACTCAAACAAGAAGATGTTGATAGATTCGAAGCAACACATGGTAGGCGTTATCAATATGATTTAAATAAAGAAAGGTGAATGCAGGAAATCAGCCACCCACTAGAATAATAACACCTTGACGCAGGGATGACCCGGAAAGAAAGCAATTACAGCAAATAAAAACAATCCGACTTCGTAAAGTCAAAATTCCCTCTCATTCCATTCTTAGTCAAAAAGGAGTAAATTCAACTAACCTAGTACATATTTTTAGAAAGGTTAGTTATGAATGATTCTTTTCAAAATACAATCCTGCAGATAAACAAAGCAGCAAAAATCCTTGGTCTCGATAATGAACAAATCAGATACCTTACAGAGCCAAGTAGAGTAGTGAAGGTAAATTTTGTAGTCGAATTAGACAACGGTGAAAAAAAAGTTTTTACAGGATTTAGATCTCAACACAACAATGTTCGCGGTCCTTATAAAGGTGGTCTTAGATTTAGTCTCGATGTAAATGAGCATGAAGTCATGGCACTATCTAGCTGGATGACTTGGAAGTGTGCAGTGGCAGATATTCCATACGGAGGAGGAAAGGGCGGAGTAATTGTTGATACAAAAACTTTATCAAAAACAGAACTTGAGCGACTTTCCCGAGCATTTGTAAGGGCAATCGCTGATATAATAGGCCCTGAAAAAGATATACCAGCACCTGATATGTATACAACCCCTGAAATCATGGATTGGATGGTTGATGAATACAAAAAAGTCACAGGTAACCCAAAATCACTCGCAACCTTTACAGGAAAGTCGCTGACAAACGGAGGCTCAGAAGGCCGAACCCAAGCAACAGGATATGGGGGAGGAGTAATATTAGACCAAATCACACTCCTTGAGAAAATGGATCCCAAAACAACTACTGTTGCCGTACAAGGGTTCGGAAACGTCGCATACTATTTTGTAGAATATGCCGAGAAAAAGGGATACAAGATTGTAACGATAAGTGATTCAAAAAGCGCAATATATAATCCCGAAGGGATTTCTTTAGCAGAAGCAAAAAAATTCAAAGATGAACACGGGTCATTTAAAGGATTTGGCAATGTAAAAGAAGTTACAAACAAAGAGCTATTAGAGGTTGAATGTGATGTATTGGTACCAGCAGCAATCGAAAATGTAATCACCTCTAATAATGCATCGAAAATCAAAGCTAAATACATAATCGAACTAGCCAATGGACCCGTAACTCCTGAAGCGGATGAAATACTTCACTCAAGTGGAATCAAGTTTATTCCAGATATACTTGCCAACGCAGGAGGCGTCACCGTCTCATATTACGAATGGTATCAAAACATGCATGACGAAAAATGGAACCAAGATAAAGTCTTATCTGAAATGGGATACAAATTAGAGAAAGCCTTTGGTGAAATTACACAAATCGCAAGAGAACATAATACTGATTTTAGAACAGCAGCTTTTATTCTTTCAATTAAAAGAGTATTAGGCTTGTAGTGTAAGTAATATTAAACTAAATTTAATCAGATGGAATTAAACCGGCGGCCAAAGGCCTCCAGAACACAACACCAAACTAACTCTCTGCTTTTAGTTTGGTGCGTGAACTCCATTACCACCGTAGTATCTGTTTGATCCGATAGCTTGGGACTCATATATCGTCTTATTATAGTTATCGGTACTTGAAATATACTGTCTAATCGCACCTACAAATGAACTTGTAGATGCATTCCCGCCGTAAGGATCGGTATACCAAGTCGTTGGTCCACCTTCATTATCTATCCAGGTCTGATTGAAATAAAATTCCCTATGCACACCATTCATAGGCGATCTAGGATCATCATAGGTTATACGATCTGAATATTGCTTAACCACATCACATTCGCCACCCCTAGCTTTTTCTCCGTTTGTTCCAGCTCCATAACATAAATCGATTGATCTTCCAACATTATCTGGTTTTGTAGGGTCATAATATCTACTTGGAGTAAACACAGCAAAGTGTGGATCGAAGTATGCAAGGGTTCGTCCTCCTGATGTTACTAAATAATTTGAAGAAACCCAATCTTCATATAGCCCTAAAGAAAAATTAGAAAATTGATTTGATGGAACATAAATATTTTCATCAACACACCTTAAATCTGAAATAAATCTAACTCCTCCGCCCGTTGGAGAATTGGACGGTGTGGCACCCCCAACTCTAATGGTTCGATTCTTATCACATGTTGTCATGAATTCCCCAGGAGTTCCAAATGGAACCATTTTAGTTGCTGCGATTTTTGTCCCATCACTACATTGAACAAAATAAGCTAACTCATGAACATTATTAGCAAAGGCATCTTTTGAATGAGTCCCTTGATGTACCTTCATCAAAAAATCACAGGTAACATTTGTCGGAATAAATTCGAAACAACCAATCGATGCCGGTCGATTACACTGATTTACATTCAACCGAACATTATTTTCCCATTCGATTTTATGACCAACATGATCTTCATGCCGCATTCCATTGCTAATACCTTTTGAAATGTTGTATTCATCTAATTTTTCGTTCGCATAACCAAACAGAATCCCACCATATTGCTGATTTATAAAAGTATTGAGATCAGACCCTTCTGGGTTACGACCGTGTTCGTGTCCGAAATTACAAGTTTTTCCAGTGGCCGGATCAACTGCCGAGGGTGGGTGCCAAGTTGGATATTTTTTACCATCAGGACCAATCTTTGAAAAACTATCATGAGATGCTTTGCTACATGTATCCCATTTCGAAGGAGTCCATAATCCCATCGCCATTGAATTACTACCAGTCTGAGTCATGGTAGGCATTGGAGTTGGCATAACTGTTGGACTTACTGTCGGAATCGGTGTAGGAACTGGAATCACAACATTTGTTGGGGTTGGCGTAGGTGTAGGAGTAATTGAAAGCGATGGTGTTGGAGTAGGAGTAGGGGACACTGATTGATTTAGCTCAACCGTTAATTTAGCAGCATTTGATCCTGATCCATTTATACTTTTTCTTCCCCATTGTGATCCAGTACCTTTCGCTACAATTACAATTGAGTTACCACTCTGCCATGAACTATCGGAAGTAATTTCCTCTATAATTTTTTTAACATCTCCAATCTTATACCACTTACCTTTATTCCATCTCTCGTTACTTGAATAATTAACTGAACTAGAAACCAAATTCTCATTTATATTACCATTATCAGGGCTATAACTTTGATCAACTCTTTTACCAATTATCGAGAATGAAAGGCTTAACCACTGGGTTTCAGTTGAACGAACATTAAAATTTGCTTTTTTTATCTCAGCGCCTTTAGGTATCACAACATTATCAAATTTAAAAACAGCATAACTCGATTCAATATTCTCCCCTGTTCCAATCCACATTGAATTACCTGCTCGATTAGTCGAATTTCCATCTATGTTATAGCTCGTATTTGCTTTAAATTCGCGAGTAATCGATTCAGCATATACATTACCATCGGAAACAAAATAGTTAGCTAGCAAAAGGACTGTAGCAAAAATTGACCACGCCCCAAAAATTATTTGGTTAATTTTCTTTTCTTTTTTATTCATAATTAATAATTAAATTTACTAGGCTATACACCCAGCGTAAAGTATACTTTACGTATGTGCAACGGGTAAAAATAACATAGCTCAAATATTGCTACAAGCTATAGAATTTTTATTTGCGATGGTTTTGATACGATAATGTGAGGATCACTTTGATACCAGGTAAGTATTCCTGTAACCTCAAGATCTTTACCTAGAATCTGCGACCCAAAATCATCTGGGAATTTATGAAGGTCATCAATAAGAATTCTAACCGTAAAAAAACCATTTCTATCTTTTTCATCTTGAACCATATATGTGTGATGAGGATTTACCCTGGAACTAAAGATCAAATACTTCCCGTTATTAAACTGATATTTAACAGGCATAGTTACTGTTGCGTATTCACCGGTATGTTTACCAGCATCAACGTAACTTATTACTATCGGATCTGCTTTTGATTGATTTTGAGGTATTTCGGGGATTATTTCCTCGCGGGGAGTATTCAAATAAATCCATACAATTAAAGAGAGTGGGAATAATAATAAAACGAAGTATAAAAAAATTTTTTTAGGCATAAAATATTCGGTACTTTTATTACTAATATAATAAACTTTCTCTCCACTAACCGTCCAATGAACTGCATACACTCCAAACATAATTACGACATTCGATCTACAGGTTGGAAGAGATTACATTAAGTAGAAATTAAGGGATTATATTATAATATAAAATCACCAACTCTTGTTCGAGTTATAGTAATGGTACATGCATTAACTCCAAGATCTTCTCCCAGTGCATTAGCGATGGCCCGAACATAAGTTCCTTTTGAAACTGATGCACTAAGTGTTAATACTCCAAATTCGTTTTGATTTGAATTTATAAAAAACTCATCCCATTTTGCTAATACTTCTTTTTGCCTGAAACCGGCTTTAACCTTTTCAATCGTATCGATAATTTTTTCTTTTAAGTGTTCTCTTGAAATAATTTTATAATTAACTACTTTTAGTGATTCGACTTCAACTTCTTTGATGGGAATTTCTACCTCAGAAATTTTCCCATCGAGATACCACCTATAAAGTGGCTTACCTTGAATTTTAACTGCACTAAACGGTGGCACAGGCTGATTAATTACACCTGAATATTTTTTTAAGGATTCTGGGATTTTTTCTAAAATATCTTTTGGATTATATTCATTTGTGTTATTTATTAGTCCTAGCACATCGTATGTATCCGTACCGACGCCAAATAACGTGGAGAATACATAATCTTTCGAGACATTCATAAATTCAAACTGTCTTTGGGTTGCATTTTTACCGATTAGGCAAATTAATATCCCATCAGCTAAGGGATCTAATGTTCCTGCATGCCCAATTTTTTGCCCTGGATATTGCTTTTTTAATTCGCGTATTACATCATAACTTGTAATACCTACAGGTTTGTTTACGGGAAGTACCTTGTTCACAGGATTATTTTAAGTGTTTTTTAAAAATAGACAACCGATATGCTAGAATTCGCTTACTATGATAGATCCCTCAATTTTTAAGGCGTATGATATTCGCGCCACTTACCCAGATCAAATAAATAAAGAAGTTTCATACCAAATCGGTAGAGCTTTTGTTGAGTATTTGAGAGTTAACGAAGTTGCAGTCGGACGAGATATGAGAATTTCATCTGATGAAATTTATGAAGGATTAACGCAGGGTATCAATGACAGCGGTGCAAAAGTCATTGATTTTGGAATGATAGGTACAGAAATGCTTTACTTTGGAGTGGGCCATTATAATTTACCAGGAGGGATAATGATCACGGCATCTCATAACCCATCTATATATAATGGTATGAAGATGGTGTCAAAAGGAGCATATCCTATAGGGGGTAACTCGGGATTGGATCAAATTAAAGAAACCCTTATTGATAAGACTTTCGAACATTTAGGTGCACCTAGGAACATTGAGCATGTTAATGTATACCCAGAATACAAATCGAAAATTTTAAATCTAATCGATTTATCTGGCGTCAAGAAATTTAAGATAGTAATAGACGCCGCTAACGGAATGGGTGGAAGAATATTTGAAAATGTTTTTGGAGATCTAGATTTGGACATCATAAAAATGTATTTTGACCCTGATGGGAACTTCCCAAATCATGAAGCAAATCCTATTAAAGAAGAGAACACTGCGGAACTCCGAAAGAGAGTAGTAGATGAAAAAGCAGACTTTGGGATTGCTCTTGATGGCGATGGGGATAGGATATTCTTTATCGATGAAAATGGCGAATATTCATCAGGTTACTTCATGGTAGCAATAATTGCTAAAGAACTCTTGAAAAAATACCCTGGAGCGAAGATTGTACATGAAAATAGACTAGAATGGGCAATTCTAGATACTTTAGAGCAAGCAGGTGGTATCCCACTCCGATGTAAGCCCGGACACTCTTACATTAAAGAGATGATGAGAACTGAAGATGCGGTCTTCGGTGGTGAAAATTCCTCACACTTTTACTATAAGGATATGCATTACGCCGACAGCTCTATGCTCACAACGGCAATTTTACTTAAACTCCTAACTGAAGCAGGGTTAACATTTTCCAAATTACTTGCCAGCTATAAAGCAAAATATTTTATGAGCGGTGAAATTAATTTTAAAGTCGATGATGCCGATAAAATTCTGGAAAAGATACTCAATCATTATACATCGCTAGGATTTACTGTGGACCAAACAGATGGAATTGCGTTTGATAATAAACGAATTTGGCATTTCAGTGTTAGAAAATCAAACACAGAACCAGTCGTTAGACTAAATATCGAAGCAAATTCTCAGGAAACTGTAGAAAAGATGATCAAAGAACTCGAGGCCCAAATCGGTGGAGAGAGAGAATAATATACTGCTATACTAATCTTAATGTTTGAATTCATCATTTTCATTTTTGTTGGTTTTACTACCTTGCTACTAATTAGCGGGCTTTTTTATACCAACTATATTTTTGGTAAGAATAAAAAAGCCTGGGCTCCTAAAGTTAAACGAAAATTAACAGAACTTCGAAAACTCACTACAAACCAAGATACACACGCAAAAAAATACGCACTAATTGAAGCCGACAAACTACTTGATCATGTATTCAAAAAACTCCATTTTAAAGGTGAAACTATGGGTGAAAGACTAAAATCCGCAAAAAAATGGTATTCACCTGAGCTATATAACAAAATCTGGGAAGCACACAAAGCACGAAATACATTAGTACACGAAGTGAGCATCACACTTCCCGATCAAATAACTCTTAAACACTTTGAAACTTTAGAACGAGCAATCCTCAAGTTATTACAATAAGGCTTGAAATTAAACCCGATTTGTAACAAACTAGATGTATATAGTATGCCTATTTTTATTTTATAATGCCTTCCAACAAGAAAATACCTACTAAAAAAACAGTAACAGAAAGTAATGACAGAACAGAAATCTATATCATCTTTATTTTATGGATGGTAATAGCTTCAGTATTTATGGTACTTGGATATATGAGCAACTCACTAGGCTTCGATGCTAAAGCCTCTTCGATAAGATGGGAAAGAAAATATCAAAACACCAAAATCCCAACTCCTATTACTACACCATACATTAGACCAACTCCCATCGAACCAGGAATATGGCCAACACCTAGCGTCATGATCCCAGAAAGTCGGATGGAACCAAATCCTAGTATTGGTGAAGATCTTTAATTAATTATTTAATAAGAACATCATGCCCAACTACTCAAAAACAGTACCCCTCATTAAGCCATTTTCAGAACTTGGAAAAGGTGACATTCCTATTGCTGGAGGTAAAGGCGCAAACCTAGGAGAAATGTTTAACAATGATATTCCTGTTCCTGATGGTTTTGTCGTCACCTCAAACGCATATTACAAATTTATTGAGGAAATGGGTTTGATGGATATGATCAAAAAAGAGCTAAAAGGGCTCGACGTTGAAAAATCCAAAATCTTACAAGAGAAAGCAGAAAATATTCAAAAGTCAATAAAAGAGACTCCAATCCCTGAAGAAATTATTGCCGAAATAAAAAGATCCTATCATTACCTCTGTGGCAATACAGATAAGCCCGTAGCTGTTAGATCATCTGCAACTGCAGAAGATTTACCTGACGCAAGTTTTGCCGGTCAACAAGAAACCTATCTGAATAAAATCGGTTGGGAAAATGTTGTAGAAGCAACTCGTAACTGCTGGGCATCACTCTTTGGAGCAAGAGCAATATATTACCGACAAAGACAAGGTTTTGATCACTTTAAAGTCGGAATCGCTGTACCAATTCAATTAATGGTTCAAAGCGAAGTATCTGGGATTATGTTCACAGTTAATCCACTAACAAATAATAAAGAAGAAATTTCAATTGAGGCCGCATATGGATTAGGTGAAACGGTAGTTTCAGGAACCATTACACCCGATCAATATATACTCGACAAAAAAGGTTTAAAAATTAAGAAAAAGCATATAGTCAAACAAACTTGGCAATTAACAAGAGCCGGTAGAATCGAAATCTCAAGAGATTACCAAGAGAAACAAAAGCTTTCCGATAAATTAATAGTTGAACTCGCACAAATAGGCCTTAAGTTAGAAAAACATTACAACCACCCACAAGATATTGAATGGGGCATGCAAGGTGGAAAATTGTATATAGTACAAACAAGACCTATTACAACTCTCACCAAAAATGACGAGAAGAATGTTGAAAAACAAGAGGCAGCTGTAATGGATATCCCATTAAAAGACATAATTCTAGATGGAACACCAGCATCTCCAGGTTATGCCTCTGGGAAAGTAAAAATAATACATACAGCAAAAGAAATTAATTTAGTAGAACCAGGAGAAGTCTTAGTAACAGAAATGACGAATCCTGATTTTGTTCCTGCAATGAGAAAAGCAAGTGCCATTATAACTAACGAAGGTGGAGTAACTTCTCATGCAGCAATTGTTTCAAGAGAATTAGGAATCCCGGCCATTGTTGGCACTGAATCCGCAACATCTATGCTGAGAACAGGAGAAGTTGTAACTGTAAATGGTTATCAAGGCAAAATCTATGCTGGTAACTACTTAGAGCAACTCAAAAAGCTTGAACCTGAAAAAGATTATTCAGAATATAAAAATGCAAAAACTGCTACAAAAGTATATGTAAACCTTGCAGAACCAGAGAAAGCAAAAGAAGTTGCCGCAATGGGAGTAGATGGAGTAGGGCTATTAAGAGCAGAATTTATGATTGCTGAAATAGGCAAGCACCCAATGGCGTTCATTGAAGAAGGTAAAAGTAAAGAATTTACCAAAAAATTAATTGATGGATTAGAAGTTTTTGCTAGAGAATTTAATCCAAGACCGGTGATTTATCGCGCAACAGACTTTAAAACAAATGAATATCGATCACTAAAAGGTGGAGAGAAATATGAAGCAGAAGAACAAAATCCCTTGATCGGTTTTAGAGGCGTCTCGAGATACATCGTTGACCAACAAGTATTCGCAATGGAAGTTGAGGCAATCAAATATGTTCGAAACAAGCTTGGATACAAAAACCTGCAATTAATGCTACCTTTTGTTCGAACCGTTGATGAATTCAAGGAATGTAAACGAATTTTATCTGGAATGGGATTGACTAGACGAGGGAGTTTTGAACTTTTTATGATGGTAGAGATCCCTTCAAATGTAATTATGCTTGATGAATTTATCGATGCTGGTGTAGATGGCCTTTCTATCGGTTCAAATGATCTCACAATGTTAATTCTTGGACTAGATAGGGATAATCAGAAAATTTCGAATATCTACGATGAAAGAAACCCTGCAGTTCTATGGGCTCTCGAAAAAATTATAAGAACCGCTAAAAAACGTGGAGTTAAAGTATCAATATGTGGGCAAGCTCCAACAACATATCCAGAGTTAACAAGAAAGCTCGTAGAATGGGGCGTCACATCTGTTTCAGTATCGCCTGATGTTGCTTATCTAACAAGAAAAATTGTAACTGAATCAGAACTCGAAGTTGTAAGAAAGAAGAAATAACAATGTTTATAAAGGATATCACTGCTAGAAAAATCATAGATTCAGGTGCAGGCTGGAGTTTGGAAACCAAATTGATTTTGGACGATGGCTCCATAGGAATAGCATCTGTTCCAGGTGGACTCTCGAAGGGGAAATCTGAAGTTGATGCAATTGATCCTAATAGAGCACCAGAACTCCTTGAAGATTTGCTACCGAAACTGCAAAACACAGACTTCTCATCGCAAAATGATCTTGATATAAGGCTTATTGAGCTTGATGGAACAAATAATAAATCGAAATTAGGTGGCAATTTGATGTTATCGATCTCAATAGCCTTTTGCAAGGCCTGTGCCAAATCTAAGGGTTTAGAAACATATCAATACATTCATACATTGCTAGAAAAAGATGTGCCTGTAGATGAAGTCGATTTTAAAATACCAAAAATGTATATGCTTATATTAGAAGGCGGGATTCATGGCTCAAATGATTCTACAATTCAAGAATTCATGGCAATCGTTGAAGATATTCAAAGAGGAATTGACATATACAAAGACGTTAAAAAAGCTCTCGTATCGATGGGCAAATCTACTAATGTTGGTGCCGAAGGTGCTTTTTCACCTGAAGGTTTCGATAATATGTCGACTCTCGATTTGCTTTCATCTCATTTAAAGGGCGAACATATTGCACTAGATATCGCCGCAAGTTCATTCGAAGAAGGGATGGAATACCCAGATTATAAAAAGATTGTGGCTGATTATCCAATTGAATCTATTGAAGATCCTTATTCCGAAGAACAATGGGCACAGTGGGAATATTTTGCATCACAATTTTTAAATAAGGTTAGGATCGTGACAGATGATCTTACAACCACTAATCCGAAATTTTTAAGAGAAGCAATCAATCGCAAAGTTGGTAATTCGATAATTATTAAGCCAAATCAGATAGGTACGCTTTATGAAACGCTTAAAGTTGTTAAAATGGCTCAAGAGAATGGCTGGTCAACAATAGTATCGCATAGAGGGACTGATACAAATGATGATTTTATTGCTGATCTTGCCGTTGGCATCGGCTCTCAATACGTAAAATTTGGTTCACCGGCTAGAGGAGAGAGAACAGCAAAATACAATCGACTACTCCAAATACAAGACTCCTTATAATCTAATCAAAAATAAGGATATCATTCAAATCCTGAAATATCATCGGAAAAACCATCAAACTGAACATCCTGATACTTATCATCATAGTTCATATATTGCTCCATATACTTCTCTTGCTCTTTCTGTCTCATATAGTTACCAATGGATAAACTATAATCATCAATACTCATTGCACCTTCAGGAGCAGTAATTACAAACTGTTCACCATGCCTTGAGAATGATATACCCATCGAGATCTTCGCTGTTTCGCCTTCAGAATCAGAAACCTCGTTCATAATCGATGTGTTTCTACCCAAAACTTGAGATGCTGACGGCAGTTTAGATTTTAATGTCATTACCATAGTCCCGGTTCTCATTAAATAATCATTCTTGCCAAATAACAGATTAACCTTAACAGATTCAACTTTTACATAATCCCCTGTATATAAATCTTTAGTTCCTTCAAAAGCAGCATCCTCAGACATAATTCTCATAAACTCATCAACTTGATTTCCTGTAATGTTTAATGTCATCTTATAAACGTCCTCTCCAGATTCAGATTTTTCTGTATTCATTTGAATCATCGGTAATATCGAATCGTCCATATATTTAAGAAGAGCCTTTTCTGTTGCGTTACTCATATCACTCGATGAGTTATCAGAATCCTCTTTTAATGCTTTGGCGGCATCTGTGCCAAGTTCTGAAAAAGGAACAGACACCCATTTATTAATAATAGGGTTATCTTGAGTATTTGACACTCCTGCTACACCAAGATATGTCCAAATAAATGCTGGCAATTGATTCAATTTGAAATACCATGTATCTTCCTTAACAATTACATTGGCACCAAACTGATTAGAAAGATTGATAGATAAGTCGGCACTAGGTTTTTCTGGATTTGTAAGATCAACAGGGCCTTTGATTAAAAATTCAGGGACCTGGTTTAAGAATAATCGATTAAGCTCCGGCAAGTCTATTGCCACTGAAATTTCAGTATAAGCTGTTGAAATATTCTCATGAGCAAGCACCGCACTCATCAAAATCATTTTTGGAGTTTTTGGGAATACAGGTATCTTCATAACCATACCAGTAAAAGCATTATCGATAGAATTCATGTTATCAGGAAGTTTTACCTTATCATACGCCGCCATTACTCCAATAACAAAAAAGGAACCAATCATTGCGAAAAGCATAAAAAATACGATTAGCAATATTAAGAAAGGGAACTTTCTTTTCTTTTTGGGTTCTTGTTTATATTCAGCCAGAGGATCAATCGGAGGTACATTTGGAGTTGAAGGATTCGGGATAGTAGACGATTCTGTTTTTGATTCAAGCTGTGGAGAAAGATTATCCATAGGGTCGACCGGCATAGTTTGGGTTGGTTCTACAAGTGTTGTTGTCGCTGGATTAGTTGGTAGCTGTGGAGATTGATTCTGAGAAGTAGGCTGACTACTTTGCTGGTCGGTTGGGGCAGTAAAATTATCCATATAAAAATATTAGCATAAAAAATTACTTACGACCTAATAGTTTATTTAGAATTGTTTTGCTCGGGATATAAAGTTTATCGAGATAAGATTTTTTCAATACAACCCCTGAGTCTTGGTAATTTTTATTTCTGATTACATACTGTGCGTAAGTTTTTGCTAAGGGATTTTCGACGGTTAATTCTTCGACTATACTCAATTTTTCGAAATACCTGCGTATAGCTCGCATTGAGTTCCCATGACATGATACTGCAACATTAATGTTGTTTTTCTTGATCCGTTCAACTAATTCATCACAAAAAGGAAATACCCGTTCTTCTACCATTTTCATCGATTCTCCCTTTGGAGGAGGAGTATCATATCCTCGTCTGTATTTTGTTGCTAATTCTGGATTTTCTTCCATAAGTTTTTCTTTGCTATGGCCAGTCAATTCTCCATAGTTTCTCTCAATAATTCTTGGGTCTTCTTCAAACACTATTTCTGGATGATTCCTAAGAGCAATTCTAGCGGTTTCTTTTGATCTTGAAAGAGGAGAAGTAATACAGAGATCAATCCGTTTATTTTTTAAGGCAACTGCAAGTTCTTCAGCTTGCGCGATTCCTTTTGCCGTAATCTTTGAATCTCTCCAGCCTGAAAAAACTTTATTTATATTGTCATGTGTTTCGCCATGGCGAAACACATATAACTCAGGATCAACTGGTGATTCCTTTTTAGGCAATGGTTTCCGATTTGCTCCTGGGTGATCAATTGAATCTTGTGCTGCTTTTTTTATCTTTTCAAAAAGTTTTTTATCCATTTATTTTAAAAAATCATTCACTAATCTAAATACTACAATAAATTCTCCAGAGAGATTAATTTGATTATTCTCAATCTTTTCCAAAATTTGCGAAACTGTCCCCGAATATATAGCCTCATTCTTTTTAGTTAATTCTTTACATACCGATACGTAAGCATTTTCCCCCAATACTTCTTGGATTAATCTAAGAGATGCCGTTATTCTATAAAGTGACTCGAAACCAATATACGAGACCGTCAATGATTCTGAAGATACCTTCACATTAGTCAAAAGTTTTTTCAACTCAGATGATTTACGAGGGAAATAACCCAAAAAAGTAAATTTATTAGTTGGGAGTCCTGAAAGCACTAATGCAGTAGTAATAGAGCTTGGTCCTGGAAGCACTTCGATGTTTATATTAGTATATGAGATCGGATCTTCAGATTTTAACTTTCGAATCTCACGAACTAACGGGAAACCTGGATCACTCAACAATGGAGTTCCAGCATCTGAAACTAAAACTAAATCTTCACCATGTTTTAGCATTTCAATAAATCTTGCAACCTGAATTCTTTCATTATGTTCAAAGTTTGAAATAAATCGCTTATCTTTAGAGTCGATTTCGAGTAATTGAAATAATTTTCGAGTCATTCTTGTATCTTCACAAAGGAAGATTGTCTGGGTTTTAAAAAGATCAATTGTTCGAATTGTTATATCTTTTATATTACCTATTGGCGTTGATGCAATAAAAAGCGTAGACATTATAGGATCATTATACTATTAATCAAAATGCGAATATTCATCCCAGGGGAACTCTATAAAAAGATCGTCTCTATATTCGTGAATAAAATATTTTGGAGGTATTGAAGAAACGGTAGGGAAGTAATGAATTGCTGCAAGATCTATAGTTTTAATTCCTTCATTAGCGTTTTGCTTCAGATAATCAATACATTTTTGAATCGTTTTACCTGATTTCACGAAGTCAGAAATTAGAAGAACATTCCCTTTGAATTTTCTAAGTGGGATATAATCGAATGTGAACTTATTGTTTTCATCAAAACGACCTCCAATGAATGAGAGCTCTCTACTATTCATGCGTTGTATGATATACATACTTGGCATCAGCCCACCGCGCATCATTGAAATATATGCATCATATTTAACGGATGATGACCTAATAAGATCCGCCAATTCAATACTGTCTTTATGAAAATCTTGGATTTTATACTCTAAAGTATTTTTCTTCACTTTAATAATGCCTGAGCTTGGTTTTTACGGTTCACTAAATGACCTTCTTCATCTGGTAATGCAAGTACTGCATTCGCATAATACTTTGATAGAATATCTCTTTTGGTTTCTTTGCATATTACAGCAGCTGATAGATAAAGCCCCGATAACCAAATTTTGATTTTTAGATCACTATTATTATCTTCTTTCATTTGTTCTTCATATCCTTCATAAATCATTCGCTGACCTTGGCATATTGAATCCATAGCTCCTACGATATCTCCATTTTTAAATTGAATTTGTGCTTTAGCATTTTGCGGCCATGCCTTCGAAGCAACTGACCCTGGAAAGTTTTTAATTGATTCTTCGATAGTCTCAAGTGCGGTTATTAACTGGGCTTTTTTGGCATCTCCTTCAAAAAATTCTGCATGTGCCAAAAAAGCCTGAGCCTGATGAACTTGCTGAATCGCAACTGATCCTGCTGGTAAACCAAGTTCCTTGGCTTTTTCAACAGCCTCTGTAGCAATCTCTAATGCACGACTGGTTAAATCTTTTTTCTTTTGAATATCTTCCTCATTTTCTGCCATTAGTTTTAAGCAGATCGATACATGGCCTAAAACATCAATATAACCCTTATTGTTACAATTTGCTTTATCCCATTCTAATATTTGTTCAAAACCTTCTAGGGCTTCAACCAGTTCACCACGCTCACGCTGAAGCTCACACTCTTTTTTAAACTGATCACGCTCTTGTTGAGAACTTATTGAAGTTTGCATAATATAGGTCTAATATACAGTAGATACTTTTAGAAGACAATTAGTTAAAGAGAAAGCGTTGTTAAAAATATGGCAAACAATGCTTTAAATCAATAAAATCTTGATGCTCTGTAAGGAGTATTTGGTAATGCGATCGCAGCAATTGATGGTTTTTAGACAACTACTACCTATCGTATTTACGTATTACCCCAATGACTTTGCCTTTAATTTCTACATTAGTTGCATAAATTGGGTCCATTGTTTGATTTTCGGGTTGGAGTCTGATTCGATCACTCTCCTTAAAAAACCTCTTTAATGTTGCATATTCGCCTTCAACGATAGCAACTACTATCTCACCGTTATCCACATTCGTAACCTGTTCACAAACAACAAAATCACCGTCAGTAATATGAGCATCGATCATTGAATCACCAACTACCTGAAGTACAAAAGTCCTCTTTGAACGACTAACCATATCAGAAGGAATACTCATTGTAGTGGTTGTATCTTCGATTGCTTCTATTGGTTTACCTGCTGCAATATAACCAACAACAGGAACTTCAATTGCTTCAACAGGATCCATAAATGCATCAGAATCAGTAATTCGAATTCCCCTTGCTTCGCCAAATAATCTCTCAATTAAACCCTTTTTTTCTAACGCATCTAAATGCTCGGCAACAGTGGCTAATGACCTTAAACCCATGGCTTCAGCAATCTGTTTTAGAGTAGGTGAGGTTCCAACTTTTTGTATGTGTTGCTTAATATATTCGTAAATTTCTTTTTGTTTTGGATATAGATATACTGGCATAATAAAATTACTATACCGAAGTATACCCGAATAAGTCAATGGGAATTTTTCGGGTTTTATGCGATAATGTTCGGATGGAAATCATTGTAGCTATTGAAAATGTGAGAAGCCTCTATAATGTCGGATCAATCATTAGAACGTCCGAATTTTTCGGGTTTAAAAAGGTCGCCTTGTTAGGTTTTACAGCTCATGACCCATATTCACCAGATGAGATAAACTCTAAACTTAAAAAAACGGCTTTAAGTTCCTTTGATAAAGTTAAGCTTGAGAAATTTAAAGATATTGACGAATTAACTGAAAAATATCCCAACTTCGAACTTATTTGTATCGAAAATAATGTTCCAAAAACATTTCCGCTAAAAGACTGGATACCAAATCAGAACACTATTATTGTCTTTGGCAATGAACCTGCAGGGATAAATGAAAAAACACTCCTAAAAGCGGATAAATGCATAGAGATTCCAAGAATCGGAACACATCCTTCACTTAATGTTGCAACGGCAGCAGGCATTGTGCTATACCACACTATTGGTAATATTTGATATTATTACTATATGAAAAACCGATCGAATAAAAGGGATCCGTTTTTGTTGACCGCATTTGTACTCATATTAGTACTTGTGGTTGTCTCATCAATGATTTTTTCAGCAATATAAGGACGCCAACTAGTGCTACAATACATTCGTGTTTAAACTTCATTCATCCTACAAACCTGCAGGCGGTCAACCTCGTGCAATTGAAGAGCTCGAAAAGAGTCTGCGTGCTGGTAATAAAGAGCAAACACTATTAGGAGTTACAGGCTCAGGAAAGACCTTTGTTGTTGCAAATTTGATCGAAAAATTGCAAAAACCCACACTAATTATCTCCCACAACAAAACACTAGCTGGGCAATTATTTCAGGAATTTCGAGAATTCTTCCCGGAAAACGCGGTGGAATACTTTGTCAGTTACTACGATTACTATCAACCTGAAAGTTATCTTCCTGCAACTGCCACTTATATCGAGAAAGATGCCGATATAAACGAAGAGATCGATAAACTTCGACTTAGCACAACTGCCTCACTAATTACCAGAAAAGATGTGATTGTTGTCGCTTCCGTTTCATGCATTTATAACTTAGGTTCACCCATTGAATACACAAAGCAAATTATTGAACTTCGGGCAGGTATGAAATTTCGGTTGCAAGATCTTTTACTGCGATTAAACGATCTTTACTATGAGCGCAACGATTTCGACTTCAAACGTGGAACTTATCGATTAAAAGGAGATACCTTAGATGTTTATCCTGCTTATCAAAACTTTTGCATAAGGATCGACATGCTTGGAGACAAAATTTCTGGAATAAGATATTTTGACCCCGTTTCAGGTGAATACTTAACTAAAGGGCAAGCATTCCTAAATACAAAACTAACGAAAGCTCAGGAAGATTTTGTAAAAAGTCACATTATTCAAGCAGAACAAACCATTATTTATCCAGCAAAACATTACGTAGCTCCAGAGGACCGTTTTGACGAAGCATTAAAAGAAATTAAGGAAGATTTAGAAATTCGTGTAAAAGAACTTGAAAAGCAAGGTAAAAAGATAGAGGCGTACAGATTATCTCAACGTACTAATTATGATATCGAAATGATAAAAGAATTGGGATCATGCAAGGGGATTGAAAATTATTCAAGATATTTTGACGGACGTAAGCCGGGAGAAGCTCCTCACGCCCTCTTGGAATTCTTCCCAGACGATTATTTACTTGTTATCGACGAATCGCACATTACAATCCCTCAGATTCGGGGAATGTACAACGGAGATAGAGCCAGAAAACAAACGCTAATAGATTATGGTTTTAGACTCCCTTCCGCTTTAGATAATAGGCCATTAAAATTCGATGAATTTGAAAGAAGAATGGGACAAACTATGTATATCTCTGCTACCCCAAATGAATGGGAAGTGGAAAGAAGCAAAGAGGTAGTGGAACTTGTGGTTCGCCCAACAGGATTAATCGATCCTCAAATCGAGATCAAACCAACAGAAGGGCAAATCATAGACCTGGAAGAACGAATTGATGAAGTAATAAAGAAGAAGCAAAGGGTATTGGTTACAACATTAACAAAAAAGATGGCGGAAGAATTAGCTGGATTTTTACAAGATAAAAAGTATAAAGTGGCATATTTGCATTCGGATATTGAAACTCTTGAACGATCAGATATTCTCGATAGTTTACGTAAAGGTGATTACGACGTTCTAGTCGGAATCAATTTGTTGAGAGAAGGTTTAGATTTACCAGAAGTTTCACTAGTAGCAATTCTTGATGCAGATAAAGAGGGCTTTTTAAGAAGCGAGACATCTTTAATCCAAACTATGGGACGGGCGGCGCGTCATGTAAATGGGCAAGTGATTATGTATGCAGACAAAATAACGGGTTCAATGCAGCGTGCGATCGATGAAGTGACGCGCCGCCGGGAAATCCAAATCAGATTTAATAAAGAACATGGAATTACTCCCGAATCAATTCATAAACCTATTCGAGAGCGAATTCTCGAAAAAACACTCGAAGATGAAAACAATGATATTCCCAAAGGATTACTCGTTGATGATTATGAATTTAGAACTATGACGAAAAAGAAACAAAAAGCGGTAGTCAAAGAACTTGAAAATAAGATGAAACTGGCAGCAGACATGCTCGAATTTGAAACTGCCGCAAAAATAAGGGACCGCATAAGAGAACTAAAATCTACTAAATAAAATTATTGGACTCTGCGCCACGAAAATATTAGAATCAAAGTAATGCCTACCTCTCTAAAGAACAGTTGGTTATATGTGTTTGTCTTCACCTTATTAATTGCGGGGAGCTCTTTGCTTTACTTGAATCAACGCTATCCTGTCGTTTTATCAGATAAAGATACTGACTTTACGGGCTTTGACGAAATTAACGTAACACCAACAGCATTTGCTACACCAAAGCCATTACCAACATACATTCCAAACGAGGTCCCTATAATAGAGAATCAAGACCTTTCAAGGTTTAATGAAATAAAAAACTTGTATGCGTCGGTAGAAGAAAAATCATCTGACAGATTAAAACTCTCAGCATCTGACACCCAAAAAATCAAGAAAACTTTGCTCCTAACAGAGGCTAGATACCGTAACCTACTTGTTGAACTAAATCTATACATCAATCGAATAGAGACAAACAATAATCAAGGTTTTTTATCTCACCTTGATATCAATGACGTCCGTAGTTTAATAATTAATTCAAGGTATAAAACAGAACAAATCTCAGCGAGTCTTGATGCTTTAAAATCAGCCAGTACTGACTTTGAGAATGATTATGATATTAGAACAAAATTAGATAACTTAGTAATTCTTACAGATCAAATAAATGCATCAATGCTTGATGTAATTTCGAATTTACAATTAGTTAATAACACAGATTAATATGGATAGCGACGCCTTTGCAAATAGATTAGCAGATGAAAACTTGCAAAAAGACCCAACAATCGAAACAACGAAAAAAAACGTCGTCGCTTATATGGGTGACCAACCTATCATCGGTGGTATCAAAGTAATGCCAAAAGAGAAGTTTAATATTAAAGATCATTTGCATATATCTTTCACTAAGAAAACTATCTCAATTATTGCAATTATTTCAGGTCTTTTGCTTCTTTTGATTGCCACAGGAGGATATTTCGCTTTTAATGGATTACTTGGAAGTAATTCAGCCCAACCAGATGCTGAGAATACAAGTAATCAAGCACAAGTAACGCAAAACCAAATCATTTATCAAAGAGTGACCTATGCAAACAAGCAACTTCCTAACTCAATACTAGAAGATCCATTTATTAATGATGTTTCGAATATCAATAGCACCTCATCACTAAAAGACACTTTAGCTAGGTTCATCAATCTTCAAATCCGAAATATTAACTTCGAATTGAAAAATATCCAGATTCAATCTCCCGAATGAAACACGAAATAAATTTGTGATAAAATACCCTCTTGTATGGATAACTTCATCAAAGTCAAAGGCGCCTCAGAACATAACTTAAAATCGGTAGATATAAACATTCCAAAGAATAAATTGGTTGTATTTACAGGCGTTTCTGGATCAGGAAAGTCATCCCTGGCAATGGATACAATTTTTGCGGAAGGCCAAAGACGGTATGTTGAATCACTTTCATCTTATGCTAGGCAATTCTTAGGTGTGATGAAAAAACCAGCAGTTGAGTCTATCGAAGGACTATCCCCAGCAATCGCAATTGATCAAAAAACCGTATCACATAATCCCAGATCTACCGTTGGTACGGTGACTGAAATATACGATTATATGAGGCTTTTATTTGCAAGAGTAGGGCATCCTCATTGCCCATCTTGCGGACGTGAAATTGAACATTTAACAGTAGATCAGATCGTCAATCTAATTATTAAACACAATCAAACGGAATTCACGAAACAGAGAAGAGTCATGATATTAGCTCCTATCGTAAAAGATCGAAAAGGTGAATATAATCAGCTTTTGGATAATTTGATCAAACAAGGGTACGCAAGAGTAAGAATTGATGGCAAGGTTTATTCTCTCACAGATAAAATAAATCTAATCAAAACGAATAAACATTCTATTGATGTCATCATAGATAGACTCGTTGTTCCAAATCCCAAAAATATAGATAAAGAATTTGTGTCTAGACTTTCGCAATCTGTAGAATCGGCACTCTCGCTAGGGAATGGTTTTATGATTTCATCTGAGGTTAAAGATAAAGCGCTAGAATTCCCAGAAAGACCTGAAATTATGGAAGATCACTTATACAGTGAACGGTTTGCTTGCCCAGTTTGTAATATCTCTCTTTCTGAAATTGAACCAAGAAGCTTTTCATTTAATTCACCACATGGTGCGTGTGAAGTCTGTTCAGGACTCGGAACAGAATTAAAGATTGATCCTGAACTTATAGTTGCCCCTGAAATTAGTATTTTAGAGGGCGGTATTATTCCATGGGCATCATTAGTCGAAAAGCAGGGTTGGAACCGAGCAATTTTAGAAGCAGTTTCAAGAACACACGGCATTGATCTTCGAAAACCGATAAAAACACTTTCTAAAGATAAGCTCGAAATGCTTCTTTATGGTACAGGCTCACAAAAATTTGAAGTTTTTTATAAAGGCAGAACCTTCGATGCAAGATTTGAAGGAGTTATTACTAATCTACAACGTAGATATAAAGAAACCGATTCTGATTATGTAAGAGGAGAAATTGAGCGATATATGATAAAAGAACCTTGTCCAAAATGTTTGGGAACCAGATTAAATCAACACGCACTTAGTGTAACCATCAAAAAGAAAAACATTGCTGATGTTTGCGATCTATCAATCAAGGAAAGTCTCGAATGGGTACAACAACTTGAACACGAAGTTCTTAATAAAAAGGAGCTCGAGATTAGCAAACCAATTATTAAAGAGATCGAGTCCAGATTGACCTTCCTTGTGGATGTTGGACTTTCGTATCTAACCATTTCAAGAGCTTCCGCAACATTAGCTGGAGGTGAATCCCAAAGAATTAGGCTTGCATCACAAATTGGATCAAAACTTTCAGGAGTCTTATATGTATTAGATGAACCTTCAATTGGGCTACATCCAAAAGATCATTCAAAACTCATCGGCACACTCAAAAATTTAAGGGATTTAGGTAATACTGTATTGGTCGTTGAACATGACGAGCAAACCATGCTTGAATCAGATTATATATTTGACTTTGGGCCGGCAGCCGGTCACAAGGGAGGTATGTTAGTAGCAGAAGGTACGCCAGACGAAATAAAGAGGAATGATAAATCAATCACCGGCCCATATTTATCAGGTAAAAAGAAGATCGAATATTTAGATTTCTTTAATAAAGAAGATGCTGCGTTAATAGCAAATCAGAGCAAAGTTACGCCAAAAACTCAGTGGATCAAATTGGTTGGAGCATCTGGTCATAATCTTAAAAATATAGATGTCGAAATCCCCTTAAATAAAATGGTTTGTATTACGGGAGTTTCTGGATCAGGTAAATCAACTTTAATTAATGAAACATTACTAGGCATGTTAAGAGAAGCAAAGGGTCTTAAGAATAACACTAAACCTGAAGCGAATAGAGGTCTAACAGGAGCTGAATTTGTAGACAAAATCATCTCGATTGATCAGAACCCAATTGGCAGAACTCCTAGAAGTAATCCTGCTACTTATACTAAGGTTTTTGATGATATTAGAGAGCTTTTTGCACAAACTAAAATGTCAAAAATTCGGGGATATAAAGCAGGTAGATTTTCTTTCAATGTAAAAGGTGGTAGATGCGAAGCATGCCAAGGAGATGGCCAAATTAAGATCGAAATGCAGTTTATGCCTGATGTTTATGTTGATTGCGAAGTCTGCGGAGGTAAAAGGTATAATAGAGAAACTCTCGAAGTTGAATATAAGAATAAAACGATAGCTGATGTGTTGGATATGACAGTTGAGGATGCGCTAACTTTCTTCCAAAACCATCCCAAGATTCATGACAGACTTACAACTCTATACGATGTTGGGTTGGGATATATTAGGCTAGGGCAGTCTGCAACAACTCTAAGCGGTGGAGAAGCACAAAGGGTTAAATTGGCATCAGAGCTTGCGAAAAAAGGAACAGGGAAGACTTTTTATGTATTAGATGAACCAACAACAGGTTTGCATTTTGCTGATCTAGAACGACTCATAGCGATATTACGACGTCTAGTGTTAAAAGGAAACACTGTCCTAGTCATTGAACACAACCTAGATATAATCAAGAATTCAGATTGGGTAATTGACCTAGGCCCCGAAGGCGGTAAAGAAGGAGGAGAAATCGTCTTTAAAGGGACCGTTGATGAACTTCTGAAAGATAAAAAATCATACACCGCCGAAGCATTAAGAAAGCGGGTAATTTAATTAAGCCATTAATTCGAAAAATTCGTAAAATTAAAAGTAATGAAAACTGAAAAATTGTTTACGGTAAATACTATTGCCCACTCTGGATTCTTGCATTTTTTAGAGGATCATCTTAATTCAATTTATATTGCACAGCAAACGTACGGCAAATTCGTCCCTATAAACCTTTTCTTTAGCAATTATCAAGAAAAAGATTTAATACAATTATTCTTCATCATAATAAGTTTGAAAATTTAAAAATAAACTTATTTTATTCGCCAAAATTATTGACATGCGGTACAGCTAGAAATGTTTTACTGAATAATACATCCTCATCCTGGGGTATATTTTTAGACGTAGACGTAATTGTAGACTCTATGTATTTCAAAAATCTAATAGTGTATTTAGAAGATGAGAAACTTAGTAGTGCTGGAGCCTTAGCTCCAATGCTAGGTACACGCTTCGAATCAAAATATGGTTATTATGAATACCTAATGGATTTAT